>CAMQPJ010000182.1 GCA_947003675.1 uncultured Collinsella sp.
ATCGACGGCCGCGGATTGGCGGACACATCCGCGCACTTGCCAGGCGGGGCCGCAGAATTATCTCCTGCGGCCCCGTCGCTTTATGCCGACAGCACCGCTCACACAAGCAGGCCGCCCGCCGTTTTTAGATGCAAAACGGCGGGCGGCCTATCTTTGGCGTTGGAGCACGGGCGGCGCACCGACTACGGACGCTCCATATTGGGGACGATGCTGCCTTCGGTCACCGCATGCACGGCCAGGCGCATAATGTTGTCGTAGCCAGTCTTGCTCAGGATCTCCGAGATGCGGCGCTTGATGGTGCCCTCGCTCATAAACAGCTCGGCCGCGATCTCGCGGCGGCTTTTGCCCTCGCAGGCAAGGCGCAAAATTGATAGCTCTACATCGTCGAGTGCCGCCGTACCCGAAAAAATGCTCTCGGGCGGCTTGGGAAACGTGCAATAGCCCGCCAGCGTGGAGCGCATCACGGCGAACAGCTCGTCGATACCGACGTTCTTGTACACAAAGCTATCGACGCCCGCCTCGCGGGCCTGATCGACAAAGGTGATCTCGGGCATGCCGGTCATGATAATGATGCGGCACTCGGGCAGCTGCTCCTTGATGCGCGCCGCCGCCACGATGCCGTTGGAATCATGCTCGGTGCATACGTCCATCAGTATCATGTCCGGACGCTCCTTGAGCGCGACACCCAAGGCCTCGGAGGCATCGGCGATGGCTGAAACAACGGTCATATCGGGCTGGTCGCCAACGGAGCGTGCCAGGCTCTCGCGCAGAATGGCCTGGTCTTCGACAATTAACACGCGGATCATGAGCTTCTCCTTTGGACCGTGGCGCTGGAGGCGAGCGGAATGGATACCGTAAGCGTAAAGGGTGGGGCGGCATGGACCTCAAGGCTGCCGCCCAGATTCTGTGCGACATGCCTCATGCCAGGGATACCCGTTCCCTCGCGATACGATACGGGGGCCGGGGAGCCGTCGTTAGAGATGGTCATGCGCGCGATGTCGCATCCGTTCGACTCCTCCTGCCACAGGTGCACATGGACCTGGTGGGCCTGCGCGTGCTTGGTGGCATTGGTCGAGGCCTCGCGGATAATCTGCAAAAAGGTCGCCGCGACACGCGCGTCCTCGGGCAGCGCGCCCTCAACATCGATCTGCACACTCACCAGGCCAAAAGCATGGACGATATCACCCAGCTGCTCTGCAGGCTCGCTGGCACCGCCACTGCGCAAATCGGCGGCGATTGAGCGCAGCAACGGGTCAATCTGCTCGAGCGACTCATCGTCCAGACGTCCCTCCTCCAAATAGCGATGAAGAATGGACAGGCGCTGCCCGATCACGTCGTGCACGCGGGCACGCATACGTAGGTAGGCCGCATTGTCGGCAACCTTTTTAACTTCTTCGATCTGGGCCTGGAGCTCTTGGCCCGCAAGCTCAAGCAGGTGGTTGGCTTGCGCCAGGCGGTCGTAGGCGTGTGCGTATTCCGTCACGTCCAGGCCGACGACGCGCTCGAACGGACGGCCCGAGACCGTAACGGAGTCACGCACGAACAGACGAATCTCGGAAGGAGAGATCTCGACCACGGCGCGATCCCTACCAAAGCGATCAAGGTCGATATGGGCGCGATTAGTGCTGCTTTCGGGCATTTGCATGCTAAGTTTGCGCAGGTCGTTCCACGTGCTGCTCATGTCGCCCAGATCGGTGGGCATATGGAGCTCTACGAGGTTTTTGCGCATGCAGCGGTTCATGAGCAGCGGACGGCCCCTCGGGTCTAGATACAGGATGCCCACGGGAATCACGTTGATGGTCTCGATCGTCGAGAACATGGTGATATCCTCCTGGCGGTTACGGACGTCCATCAAGAGCGCCGCGATGGAGCGGAACAGGAAGAACGCCCCCTCCGTGATAAGGACAACGGTCCACGCCGAGCCCATGGCAAAAACCACCGGTGGTGTAACGGCGACAACAAGCAACAGTTCGGCCAGCATGACGAGGCGACGATAGTGCACCATAAGTACCACGCCATAGGCAAAGATTGCGGCATTGAGCCACAACGCTCCGCCCATTGCCCTGGCGCAAACGTCAAGCGGCGCCACCAGATACGAGCCAGACGACGCGAATAAGATGAGCGCCAAAACCACCAGGTGAAGCACAAGGCTCGCCTCGTAGGCGCAAATCACCTTACGGTTATAGGGCGAGCGGCGCGATGCGATGAGCGGGACGTGGATCGTCTGCAGGCACGCAGCCAGGGCAAAGACAACATCGAGCGCAACGATTTGGGGAAGAACGAGCGAAATCTGCATCGTCACTCACCCGCCCTCGGCATCAAGACAATCATGTGCAGCTGGCCGGGCTCGCCCTCAAGGCGGTATGCCACGTTGCGCCCTTGCAGAGCGCTTTCGAGCTCTTGCGCAGCGAGCGTCTGCGAAAGATCTTCATCATCGTTGGAAAAAAGCGTGGCGCGCAGCTCGACACTGCATCGGTCATGGTCGCCCAAGTGATACATAAGCGCCGGATGGTCGGTGGTGTAGGCAAAAAACGCAAAGTCATACACGCAGTCGTACAGGGCGCTTACCGTACTGGCGTGCAACGGGCGCCGTATGGCGATAATCGAGGCGCAATCGACATCGATCGTGCGCAGGTCACTTGCGAGCTCGTTGGCGATGAGCTGAATGCGGTCGCGATCAAAACCGCTCTCCCCGTGCTGTGCCAACGTGAGCGACCCCTTGCGCTTGCAATAGGCGACGAGCATCTTGGCGCGCTGCAGCATGCGGTAACGCTCGTGCGAAGACGCTTCGTCGGTCAACGGTGGCAACGAGCCCAGCAGGTCGTACATCTCTTCGAGCGCGCGGGCAAGCGCCTGGTCCACGTCTTGGACCAGCAAGGTCTCGGCCTCTTGATCTGCCAAATGCGCCTTAAGGTCGTAGTCGGCGGCGAGCAGCTCGTTTTGACGCTGCAGCTCCATTCGACGATGTGCCAGTTCACGGTTAAGCTCGTTGAGCTCCGACACGTCTTGGGCAAGCAGCGCCGATCCACCCAGCAGCGGAAAGGCACGGTACATCACATTGGGATCGGACGCCACGGCAAAGGCATGGGCGCGGCCGTGCTCCTGGGTCCGCAACTCCTCGCGCACGCCTACCGGCATTGGCTTTGACACCGGCGTGGCATAGACCTCCTGCAGGTCGCGCGTTAGGACTTTGAGGTCGAGCGGCAAGGTGTCGAAGATGCCGGCGATGTCGTGATACGACGGAATGACACCGCAATCGAGACAGATTTCCATCGCCACCACGCACAGGACGCAATAGACGAGCGAAAAGTTGAGCCTCCATGCCCAGGGCACGCGCAACGCATACGAGACGGCAAAGAATGCGCCACCCAGCAGTACGAGCGCCGCCGTGCCCGAGAAAAGCTGGATGCGAAAGGACGAGGACCGACCAACCAGGATAAAAAAGGCCACGAAGTCGAAGACCGTCCACACGAGAACGACAAAATAACCCCAGCCGTACGTGTAATCGTTACTCCAGGTGTCGCTTGTACGGTCAAAGCGGAAGACCTGCTGATGAAAATCGTTGGTGAGCACAAATCCGATAAGCAGGATGGCCGCAATCCACAGCGCAGCGCAGTAGCGGCGCCCCAGGCGGTGTTGCTCCAGGCCCGCAAGGCGCAGGCCGCAGAGCTGGTAGAGCAGCGGAATGAGCGTCATGGGCACGTAGTACAGGTACCACAGCACGGTGGCATAGAACGGCGTGAACGACTTGTACTTGAG
>CAMQPJ010000183.1 GCA_947003675.1 uncultured Collinsella sp.
CGCGACGTGCCGCAGGGCAAGCACCCGTTTATCGTCGTGATGCTCAAGCGCGACGGCCAAACGATCATTCCCGACGGCAACACCCTCATATACGCCGGCGACGAAGCCGTCATCGCCACGCTGGCGTCGTAGCGGCAAGGGGATAACCGTCCCGAATTGGCTACATTTGAGCATCAATCGCCCCGGCTGGGGTCTCGTTGCGGACAATTAGCGCCTCTCAAAACTAAGTGAGTAGACTTTTGTAGAATCGCCGACCACGTCACCAAAGCACAAGTCTGTGACCTGCGGGTTTGTTGAAGCAAAATTGTCGGGTGCTCTGGATTTCCAATAAAGCCTACTCACTTAGCCAGCGTGCAGTCAAAATAGATCGGTCGCGAGCTCATTGGACTCCATTGCGACGGCTTATCGTGCATTTTCGCGCAGCTGCGGGTACAGACGCCCGTCCCAAATTAGCTACCCTAGTCATCGTCGACGGCAAAATCGCGGAGGTCGAGGCCTTCGCGTTCGGCTCGGGCCAGGAGCTCTTGGGGCGACTCGTCCTCAATATCCACCACGTCGAGCATGGCGGCCGGAAAGCCCACGCCCGCCGCACTCCCCGCACGATCGAGCAGGCTCTCGCGCAGCTGGTCTACATCGACATCGATCTTCACGGTGGAACCTCCTACCGAGCCAAGCCCTACTTAGCAGCGCCAAGCTCATTCACAGCAGCGACAAAAGCCGCAACCTGCTTGTCGTCCATCTGCGCAGCCAAACGCCCCACCGGCTCGTCGTAGGCGAACTGAACCTTATCGATAAAGCAATCCCAAGCGCGCTCGTCCACACGCACGGCGGCCTCGCAATACTGGCTGAGCTTTTTGAGTCCATACCAAAACGCATTCACATGACGCGCGGGGTCCTCGTCCAGCACACCATCGTAGCGGCGCCCGTTAAACTCCTGCATGCGCGCCACGGCGACCTCGAGCGAATCGCCGCCATCAGCCGAAGCCTCGCCCACAAGCTCGGGAATCGGAACCTCGCGCCGAACATTATGCCTGGTAGCACCGTCGTACTCACCCACCAGTACGTCCTCATCAAGCCGAGAATCGTAGTCCAAATAGCTCGAGCCCCTGCAAATCCCATGCGGCGAACCGGTTCCAAAGGCGCAGAACAACCCACCGTCGGCGACAACGCGACGGTAGGTTTCAAACGACTTCTTAACCTGAGCGAGCAACTCGGCGAGCAAACCGGCATCGCACACAACCTCGCATGCAACGCGAGCAGCCTCCGGCAGCCCCGAAGGCTCCACCGTGCTCCCTGCAACGCGGGCGGCACGCTCGGCCCGATACGCCTGCGCGGCCAAGCGCGCCCGCTGCGCAGCGCCGCGCACGTTAGCAAGTTCATGCTCCAACGCCACGTCGCCAGCAACATCACCGACCACGTCGTCCACAAGCCCGTCAGCGTCCTGCGACCCCGTCGCACTCAGCTCGGACTCAAACGTCGCCGTGATCATGCCCGTAAGGTCCGTTGCGTCGGCGGCACAGCGCATCTGCTCCAGCTGCGTACACAGCAAATCGGCATCCAGGGGCACGGCATCCACAACGCGCACGTCACTCAGACGCGCCACGCCCTGCAACACCAAAGCCCCCGCAGCATCGTACGCCGCACGAACCCTATCCGCTGTATTAGCCCGCAGCTTTATCTCGATAAACGAAAGCGTCTGCTCCAGGCGCGTCAACAGCTCAGCCTTGTCCTCCATGCGCAAAAAGGCAGCATAGCGCCGCTCCATCTGCAACGGACCCGCAACGCCCGCTTGCTTCCGAGCACGCGCAAGGGCCGAACCCTCAACACGGCGCACGTACGTATCAACAGCCCGCACGGCAGACTCGCGTGCAGCGCGCTCGGCGGTCTCGACGCCCCTAAGCACACCCAGTAGCTCGCGGGAGCGTGCCTTGCGCACCAACTCCCCGCGATCGTACTGCTCGAGCGCCGTCTGACGCTTGGCTACCGATTCAAAGCCAAACAGCTCGTCGAGCAGCTCGCCAACAGAACACTCGTCCGCCATGGCAAAGCCTCCTCACGCACTACGCACCAACACGCCCGCGGGCCCACGCGCACGCAAGCCCACTCACCCGCGCTCCTACAGATCCAGTGCCTTCTTCGCGGCATCGACCGGGTCGCCATCCATGTAGAACACCGGGCTCAAGCCCGAGATAATCTCGGACGGCACGCTCTGCAGGCCCGCAATGGCGCTCAGCGGCAAAATCACGCGCTTGGCACCGGCATTTTTGGCCACGCGCATAATGTCCTCGAGCCCGCGGATCTCGTCCATAGAGCCCGACATGCGCAGGATGCCCGGAACCGCCAGCGCAGGCATCACCGGGCGGTTGCACGCCGCGGAGCACAGACCCACAAACTCGGCGAGCGAAACCTCCTCGGACAGGCCCTTGCTCTGTAGGTCGTTATAGAACAGCAGGTAATCCTTGGAGCCAATGTGCATGCCCGGTGCCACGCGGTTCGCCAGGCCCACAAAGTTGTCGAACGCGGCTTCCAGCGTATCGCGCACCGGCTTGTTAAAGGCCACGCCCTCGTACTTAAACTTGCACTCGCCGGCAACGGCCTTGTTCTCCAGCTTGTACACGGCAACCTCGCCGCCCTGCGACCTGCCAACGCCAAACACGTGGCCGGACAGCAGCGGTCCGTCGGGAATCAGCGTGTCCTCGCTCTGCCCGGGCACACGCACCACGTGCACGTCCTGCGGGTTGTCGGCATCCATATAGCCCAGGTTGACGTCGATAAACTCAACGCCCGCCATAATCTTGAGCTGCTCCTTTACGCGGCGACGGCCCTCAATGGCGTAGTCCAGCAGCCAGTGCACGTCGTCCTTGTCCATGGCCTCGTCGGGGAACAGCAGCTTGGCCAGACCGCTAAAGGTCTTGCGCACGGCGATCTCGTCACGCTTGTTAAAGTCACTGTTAAAGCGGAAATAACGGTCGATATGGTGCGTAAAGTCCTTGCGGCGCATCTCCTTGCAAAACTCCGACAGGCAGTCGGTGATCAGGCCGTAATGCCCGGTCAGCAGGCTCGAGCGCATCTTGGGAATCTCCCAGCCCGGCAGGTAGTAATGGATGCGGTCGAAGAAGGCCGAATCGTTGTTAAACTCCGGCGGGAACGGATCAAACAGGTGCGTGGTCTTAAGGACGTTTTGCACGGTGTCGTTGATGTTACCCTCAAAGACCATGGAGGCATCGGCGTTGATCTGGTCGCGGCCGCGCGCATAGCTGCCGCTCGCCATATAGTCCTTCATGACCTGCACGGCATTGGTATCCTTAAAGCGCAGGCCGGCGACCTCGTCGAACGTCACGCAGTCCCAGTGACCTACCAAGCCCACACGGTCGGCGCGCATGGAGTTCATACGGCCGAACAGGTTGGCCGTGGTGGTCTGACCGCCAGAGAGCAAGATGGCGTAGGGCGAGACCTCTTTGTAGATATGGCTCTTGCCGGTGCCGCGCGGACCCAGCTCGCATAGATTGTAGTTGCGCTCGATGAGCGGCACCATACGCTCGATAAAGTGCAGACGCTCTTTCTCGGAAAGCTCACTGGGCTCATAGCCAGCGGAGCGCAGCAGCATGTTGAGCCACTCGTCGCGCGTAAAGTACTGGCGCTCGTCGACCATGGCATCCAGGTCCAGATTGGGCATCTGGATGGGCGTGAGCGACGCCACGCTAAACGGAGAGTCCTCGGGTCCGCGCTTTTTGCGCTTGGCCTTGGAGCGGCG
>CAMQPJ010000184.1 GCA_947003675.1 uncultured Collinsella sp.
TTGCCAGCGGGTTGTCGAACGCATCGAACGATGCGGGCTTGGCGGGCGCGCAACCATCAAAGTACTTGCCGCTCATGTTGAGCGAACGCGAGATAAGGTTGCCCCAGCTGTTGGCCAGGTCGGCGTTGTAGACCTGCTCCATGCGATCGAAGCTGATGGCACCGTCGGTGCCGGGGACGACGTCGGTCATAAAGTAGTAGCGATAGCCCTCGACGCCCAACATGTCGATAACGTCCTGCGGAGCGATGGCGTTGCCGCGGCTCTTGGACATCTTCTCGGCCTTGCCGGTCTCGGCATTGCGCACGGTCAGGAAGCCGTGGGCAAAGACGTGCTCGGGCAGGGCCTCGCCGATGGCCATGAGCATGGCGGGCCAAATGACGCAGTGGAAGCGGATGATGTCCTTGCCCACGATGTGGAACTGCGCGGGCCAGCGATAGGCCAGCTCGGCACGCGCCTCGTCGGTGTCGACACCGTAGCCGACGGCCGTCATATAGTTGAGCAGCGCATCGAACCACACGTAGGTCACGTGACCCTCGTCAAACGGGACCTGAATGCCCCAGTCAAAGCTCGTACGGCTCACGGAAAGGTCATTAAGGCCGCCCTCGACAAAGCTACGTACCTCGTTCATGCGGAACGCAGGCTCGACAAAGTCGGGGTGCTCGTCGTAAAGCTTGAGCAGCTTGTCCTGGAAAGCGGAAAGCTTAAAGAAGTAGGACTCCTCCTGCACGCGCTCAAGCGGACGGTGGCAGTCGGGGCACAGGTGCTGGCCGACGCTGCCGTACTCCTCGTCGCCCTTCTGGACCTGCGTATCGGTGAAGTAGGTCTCGTCAGGCACGCAATACCAACCGTCGTAGCTGCCCTTATACAGGTAGCCGGACTCCTTCATGCGCTCCCACAGGTACTGCACGGCATGATGCTGGCGCGGCTCGGTGGTGCGGATGAAGTCGTCGTTGGAGATCTCGAGCTTGCTCCAAAGCTCCTTGAAGTGCGGAGCCTGGCTGTCGGTCCACTCCTGCGGCGTCATGTTGTGCTTGGCTGCGGCCTCGGCGACCTTCTCGCCGTGCTCGTCCATGCCGGTCAGGAACTTGACGTTATAGCCGGCGGAGCGACGATAACGGGCCTGAACGTCGGCGATGATGGTGGAATAAGCCGTGCCCAGGTGCGGATCGGCGTTGACGTAGTAGATGGGCGTCGTGATAAAGAACGAAGGCTTACTTTGATCCATGGGGTTTGTCCTCCAGAAAAACGTTGCATACAGGGGATGATTCTAGCGCAAGGGCTGGATATCCTCCATCTATTGCATATCGAGCACCATGGCATAGACATCGCGCTTACGGCGCGAGTACTTCTGCGACAGGCGCTTGGCCACCGCAGAGGCGGGCTCTCCCTCCTCGAGCGCGGCGCGGATATCCTCGCGCAGAGCCTCGTCGGGATCCGCTGCCGCGGCGCCAACCGGCACGATACCGGCCTCCTCATCTTCGCTCGGCGGCGCGATGACCAGCGCAATCTCGCCCTTTACCTCGCCGCGAGCACGCAGCTCCTCGGCGAGCTGGGCGGCGGGCCCGCGCAAGACCTCCTCGTGCAGCTTGGTGAGTTCGCGGCAGACGGCAACCTCACGTTGGGGAAAGACCTCCGCCACGGCCTCGAGCGTCGCCACGATGCGATGTGGAGACTCGTAGAAGATGAGTGCGCCGGGCACCACGGCAAGGCGCTGCAAACGGCGCACACGGTCGCCGTGCTTTCGGCCCAAAAAGCCCTCGAAGAAAAAATGCTCGCAGGGAATGCCGGACGAAACGAGTGCCGTGACGCAAGCAGAGGGTCCGGGAATAACTTCGACAGGCACATCGGCCTCACGCGCCGCCTCGACCAGCGCCTGGCCGGGATCGGACACGCTCGGCATGCCGGCGTCCGAGGCAAAGGCGAGGGTCTCCCCCGCCAGCAGGCGGTCGACCAGGCCGGCGGCGCGGCTGGCGATCACATTCTCGTCGCAACGGACAAGCGGCTTGGAAATGCCCAGGTGCATCAGCAGCTTTGACGTCACACGCGTGTCTTCGCAGCAGATGACATCGGCAGCGGCAAAGGCTTCGCCAACGCGCGGGGACAGGTCGCCCAGGTTGCCGATGGGCGTGCCGACCACATAGAGTTTGCCCGTATGGGCGCTGTTTTGCGTCATATCAACCTATTCAATCATGCCGCGCTCGAGCGTGCCGAGCGCCGCGCGGGCGTCCCATGCTGCAATGCGCTTCTCGGTCTTCCACGTTTGGAAGAACCAACCGGCAGCCGGCGCAAACGAAGCCAGCTGATTGGCGATAAACACGCGCTCGTAGGCATTGCGGCCCTCGGGCGTAACCGACGAGTTGGCAAAGATCGCCGCGCCCGACCATTCGCCCACCAGCACGGGGAACCCAGTTGAAATCGCTTCTTTAAGCTCGCGCTTGTTACGCGAAATCGCCGTCGTCAGCCCGCGGGGGCTCGTGATGTCGAGCGCATGCTCGTCGCGGTAATGGTACAGGTGAAGGTCCATGTAGACGTTCTTGTACTTGGCGCCGCGCATAAAATGCTTCCACTCGCTGGGATGCCCCGACGACGAGAAAACGACGATCTTATCCTCGGGCATATACGAACGGACGAGCTCGTAAGCATCGCGATAGAAATTGCGCAGGTAGTGAGCAGGAATGCCATCCGTCATGGTGAAGAGGCTCTTGCGGACACTCATCTGCGGCGTATCCAGCAGCTCAATACCCAGCAGGCTCTCGGCCTCGCCGTAGCGATCGGCCAAGCGCTCGAGCACGTCGAGTGCGACATGACGACCGTTGGTGGACGAATGCCACTCGGCAACAGCCTCCGGCGTGGCGGGCGAATCGTTGGAATCGCCCTGGCCACCGGGCACAGTCGCCAGGTCAAGCAGCACGCGAATGTTGTACTTGGCAGCCCACTCAATCGCGCGGTCGATGTAATCGACAACCGAGATGTAGGAGGCATCGGACTCCTGTGAGCCAAAGGCATACCAAGGCACCGGCAGGCGCACGGCGTTGAGGCCGATCTGCGCCATGCGACGGAAATCGTCCTCGCTCACAAACGTCTCGTAATGACGGCGCATGCGCTCGTTATAGGCGGCGGTGCCCATGGCCTCCTGCAGCTCGGCCGCGTTGGATGCACCGGTCGCCGCGTATAGCGACGGGGTCACCCAAGGCTCGGGAATAAACCAGCCAGAGAGATTAACGCCGAGTATCCTCTCCATCACTGCCCCCTTCGGATCGTGCAGGCCGAGCCTGCATCGTATTGCATAGGAAAAGTATCGTTTTGAGTATACCCGCGCATGCGGACAGACGACCGAACGGTCTGTAAAGTGGCGCAAAAGCGGGAGGAATGTCTGAGCGGGCGGGCCCGAGATGTGCACGCACGTCGGAAGTAAGCGCCGGAAAGCGCATCCCACTCTGAAGCCAAATTCCGGGACGCAATTTCCGCAGAGCCCTCAATAAAAGAAAAGGACCCCTTTGCAGAGGTCCTAGTCAATTCAAGGTGGCGGGGAAGGGAATCGCGCCCGCGCTCCGCGCGGACGGACCGCTGCGGCGCTTGCGCGCCTTGCGAGCTACGCTGGAAAACGCTTGCGCGTTTCCTCAGCTCCGCGCCCTCACGGGGTTCGATTCCGTGCATGGGCTACATAAAAGAAAAGGACCCCTTTGCAGAGGTCCTAGTCAATTCAAGGTGGCGGGGAA
>CAMQPJ010000185.1 GCA_947003675.1 uncultured Collinsella sp.
CGCATGTAGACGTTGTTGAGGATCGGGGCAAAGATCAGGTGGTTGAAGTACTCGCTCACGCTGTCCTTGATGTCGTTGAGGCCGAGCTCTTTGGCGTCGAGCTGATAGACGCGCTCGCCACCGTACTGGTTGACGAAGCGGATGCCGCGCTCGTCGTTGCAGCGGCTGCGGCCGACGCTGATGAGCTGGAACAGCGAGGTGCGCTTGTCCAGGATCTCGAAGGGGCCATGGAAGAAATCGCAGGTGTTGATGGTGCAAGAGTCGATCTGCAGCATCTCCTGCACGTTGCAGATGCTAAAGACGTAGGCGGCACCAAAGAGCGGGCCCTGGGCCATGACGTTGATGCAGGGCTTGTCGGCGTTCTGCTCGGCCCACTTGGCAGCGAGCGGACGGGTGTACTCGACGGCCTTGCGATAGATGGGGTCGACCAAGTCAAACGCGGCCATAGCGGTCTCGTACTCGGCATAGCCCTCGGTCTGCTGCGTGAGCTCCATGGCGATCATGGTCACGACGGCGGAGTTGGTGCGACCCATGCAGGACTCGTCGACGGCCAGGCTGTCGTACTGGATCTTGTAGTCGCAGACCTCGGTGAGGCCGGACTCGTCAACATAGATGGCGATGGTGCTGGCGCCGTGGTCCTTGGCGACCTGGGCGGCAACGATGGTCTCCTTGGTGCCGCGCATGGACACGACGACGGCCAGGGTGTTCTCGTTGACGTAGGCCGGGGTGGCGTGCACGAACTCGTTGCTGGTGTAGCTGGAGCTCACGACCTGCGTGGCCTCGTGCTCCATAAAGTACTGGGCAGGATAGTTGCCGCCGTTGGATCCGCCAGCGCCAATCCACACGACGCGCTTGATGCCGCCCTTGTCTGCCTTGTCAGCCAAAACCTGGGAGACGACATCCTTAACCTGTTCCTGAGTAGTCATCGTGCATCAGCCTTTCTTCTCGTTTGATGCTCTCGATGGCATACAAGTTACATACATGTTTTGGTTATGTCGACTAGTTGTATGCTATATTTGTCTTAGATATTTTGCTGATGCGGTTTTCGACAACTGGCTACCAGCGGTTTTGTTGTTGTATTGAATACATGCTTGCTTAGATAGGCATACAAGTTAGATACAGGTTGATCACATGAACGCTTCGTCTAAAAAGAAACTGAACCAATACGAGCGCTTGGCGGGCATGTTGCGTGACCGCATCGCCGCCGGCATCTACGCACGCGGAGACAAGCTGCCGTCCGAGATGGAACTCATGGACGAATCGGGGCTGTCGCGCAGCACCGTGCGCCACGCCCTTAAGGTTCTCGTTGATGAGGGCCTGGTGCGCACCGAGCGCGGGCGCGGCGCCTTTGTGGCCGACACGCCGGCGCTCCACGAGAACAACCTGGTGTTTTCGAGCTATACCAAGCAGGTCGAAGGCCAGGGCATGAAGCCCACCACGCGCACCGTGGACTCGGGCTTTACCAAGGCGGGCGGCAGCATAGCTAAGTTCTTTGATGCCGCCGTGGGCAGCAAGCTCGTCAAACTTGTCCGTCTGCGTTATCTGGACGATGCGCCGCTGTGCCTGGAGACCACCTATCTACCACCGAGCTTTGAGGCACTCATCGATCGCGATATCAACGGTTCGCTCTACGCCACGCTGCGACAGGAGTTCCATCGCGCACCGGCACAGGGGCATAAGACCTTTGAGGTGTGCTACGCCTCGCAAAACGAGGCGTTTTTGCTCAACGTTGAGCGCGGGCAGGCGCTGATCCTAATCACCGACTACGTCTACGACACCGACGGCCGCCCGCTCCACGTCTCCAAGCGCATCCAGCGCACCGACCGCGCAAAATACACCGAGCCCATCGGCTAACCAACACCAAAACCACCACAAAGGGGACAGGCACCTTTGTGGTGGTTTTAGGCGAGGAGGTCGGGGAACCAGGTTGGCTTAGGTTGGTTAGGGACGCGCTCGGCCAGGACCAGCTCCATCCAGCACATGTCGTACCAGCGGCCGAACTTTTGGGCGCAGCGGTCGAAGGCGCCCACCAGGCGATATCCCATATGGGCATGGAAATCCTGGCTGTTGTGCGTCAGGTACTCGTCGTCCTTGTCGTGCGGCACGGCAATGAGCGCGCACATGTTGGTGATGCCCATCGCGATCAGACATTGCTTGAGCGCGTCGTGCAGCTTGCGGCCCAGCCCGCCGTGGCGCACATCACGCGCCAGGTAGATCGATGTCTCGACCGACCAGTCGTATGCCTCGCGGCTGTTGAGCGGACTCACATAGGCATAGCCTACCGGACGCCCGTCCAGTTCCATCACCAGATACGGATAGCGCTTGAGCGTGCGCTCGATGCGCCCGGCGAACTCCTCAACGCTCGGCACCTCGTATTCGCAGGTAATCGCCGTCTGGCGCACATACGGCTCATAGATGGCAAGCAACGCCGGCGCATCATCGGGCGTCGCCAGACGAATCGTCGGATCGGACATCTCGGTCATACAACCCTTCCCCCTCAAAAACAAAGGCCACCTTGCGCCAAACCCAGCGCAAGGCGGCCCCTCGTCATTACATCAGGCTACAGGACAGCCGCCAACGCGTCGATGTCCTCCTGCGTCGTGGCCCAGCTGGTGCAAAAGCGCACCACCGTGTGAGTATCGTCGTACTTTTCCCAGTACTCGATCGAGGCATGCTCGCGAATGCGGGCCATATCCTCGTTGGGCAGGATCACGAACTGCTGGTTCGTGGGCGTCTCCAAAAAGAACTGGTAACCGCGCTCGTGCAGCACACGACGTAGCGTCTGGGCCGTCTCGATCGCCTGTCGACCAATCTCAAAATACAAGCCATCGGTAAAGAGTGCCTCAAACTGCACGCCCGTCAGGCGGCCCTTGGCCAACAGCGCGCCGTGCTGCTTAATGCGCGGAATGGGATGTGCCGGAGCGTGCATGCCGCAGAACACCACAGCCTCGCCGCAGAGCGCGCCGCACTTGGTGCCGCCGATGTAGAACACGTCGCACAGCTGCGCCAGCTCGGGCAGGGTAATGTCGCACTCATCGGCCGCCAGCGCATAGGCCAGGCGAGCACCGTCCACAAACAGCGGAATCTCGCGCTTCTGGCATACCGCATGAATCGCCGCGAGCTCGGCCTTGGAGTACAGCGTGCCGTACTCGGTCGATAGACTCACGTACACGGCGCCCGGGAACACCGTGTGCTCGTAGCTCTCGTTTTCGTAGAACACCTGGATATAGTTCTCGAGGTCCTCGGCGTGCATCTTGCCCTCGTAGCCGGGGATGGTGAGTACCTTGTGGCCGCCAAACTCGATGGCGCCCGCCTCGTGGCAGGCGACGTGGCCAGTCTCGGCAGCAACGACGCCCTCGTACGGCGCGAGCAGCATGTCGATCACCGTCGCGTTGGCCTGCGTGCCGCCCACCAGAAAAAACACGTCGGCATCGGGGGCCTGGCAGGCCTCGCGAATAAGTTGCTTGGCACGCTCGGTATGCGCATCGGTACCGTAGCCGGGCTGCGGCTCCATGTTGGTATCGACGAGCGCCTGCAGCACCGCTGGGTGTGCGCCGTGGGAATAGTCGTTGTTGAACGCGAGCATGGCAATCCTCTCTTACCGGGTATCGGCCAGATGATTCAAACGGAGCTATTGTACGCCGTTGGGATAGGCAATGCGCGCGGCAAGGCACTCAAGCGCCAG
>CAMQPJ010000186.1 GCA_947003675.1 uncultured Collinsella sp.
TATGCCTCTCGGACTGTCCCGGACCAAGCCGCAGTTACGACAGCGCAATACCGCCAAGCCAGCCCCAACGCACGCCAGAGCCAGTGCCATAGAAGCTAATAAACGAATCAAGCGACTTAGACGTAATGGCACCCTCGTTGCTCATAACGATGCCGCCGCCAACGTAGATACCCACATGACCGTAGATAAGGCCCGGAGCACCCGTGCCGCTGTGCGAGGAATCGGCCACGATCATGCCCACCTGCAGCGCCGAGCGGTCGGAGCTATAGCACCAGGCGTTGAACATGTCACACGCGTTGCCGCCAAAATAGCCCACGCCGGCATTGCGGAAGACGTTGGTAACCCAGGCAGCACACCAGCCCTGGCCGGGAGAAGGCGTCGAGTAGCACGCATTGACGACGGCCTGCTGCTTGCCCGAACCGCCCGTCTGTTGCGGGGTACCGCCGGCATACGAGCCGCCACCCGAGCTCGAGCCACCCGAAGAAGAGCCCGTGTTCGCAGAGGCCGCGGCTGCCGCAGCCGCCTTCCTAGCGGCCTCCTCGGCCTGGGCGGCAGCGAGGATCTCGGAATCGCGCTGAGCCATGAGCTCCTTGACGTCGTCGGAAAGACCGTTCAGCACGGTCTGGACTTCTTGCTGCTTGGCCTGCATATCCTGCATCTGAGCCGTCTGCTGGTCCTTGAGTTTCTCCAGGTCGGCCTTTTGTGCTTCGAGCTCGGTCTTCTGTGCGTCGAGCTCAGCCTGAATCGTCTGGATGTCCTCGATGGCGTCGCGGTCGCTCTTGTTGGTCTTCTAAACGTAATGCGCGTTGGCGACGAGTTCCTCAAACGAGCCAGAGGCCAGCAGCAGCGACAGGATGTTCGTGCCGCCGGACTTGTAGCTGGCGGCCACGCGATCGGAAAGGTCGTTGCGCTTCTTCTTGAGCTCGGCCTTCTTTTCATCGATCTGGGCCTGCGTGTCGTCAATCTTGCCCTGGACATTCTCGATGTCGTTGAGGGTCTGGGCATTCTTGTTGGCCAGCGCCGCATACTCATTTGCGATGCTGTCGAGCTGGGCCTGAACCTCGTCGAGCTGGGCCTGGGCGGCATTCAGTTTATCGGTGGTTTCTTTGGAAGCCTCCGCCGCATGGGCGCGAGCGGGCAGGCCAAAAAGAACTGCCGCAGAAGCGGCGCCGAACAGGGCCTTGAGGGCAGTGCGGCGCGAGAGCTCCTGGGAAAGGATGGAATCGCTGTTTGGTGACATATGTACTCCGTTACATGCTTATTTATATGTCGCTCAACTCATACATATTAGCGTACATATGGCGCGTCCCAACGATTTCCACGAACGGCAGGAAACTGCAAGGTCAGCGGCTCGTAAGCAAATGCCAAAGATCAGGTTATGCGTACGCAAGCTCTTCTATGAGCACGTTAACATAGTCCTCTGCTTTTCCTACAGCGCACGATTTGGGCGTCCCTGCCTGCGCTATACTCCCCTGAAGAAGTGTTCCTGATTCGATAGGAGACTACATGTCCAAAGCACTCGACCCCAAAGACACCTGTGTCCTCGTTACCGGTGGCGCCGGCTTTATCGGCTCGCACACCGTCGTTCAGCTGCTCGAGGGTGGCTACCAGGTTGTCGTCGTCGATGACCTCTCCAACTCCAGCGCCGTTGCCATCGACCGCGTCAAGACCATCGTGGGCGACGAGGCCGCCAAGAACCTCACCTTCTACGAGGCCAACGTGCTCGACCGCGATGCGATGAACAAGATCTTCGATACCCATCAGATCGACCGCGTCATCCACTTTGCCGGCTTTAAGGCCGTCGGCGAGTCGGTGAGCAAGCCCGTCGAGTACTACCACAACAACATCGAGAACACCCTGGTGCTCATCGACGTCATGCGCAACCATGGCTGCAAGTCCATCATCTTCTCGAGCTCCTCGACCGTCTACGGCGACCCGGACAACCCGCCCGTCACCGAGGAGGATCCTAAGAAGCCCGCGACCAACCCCTATGGTTGGACCAAGTGGATGATCGAGCAGATCCTTATGGACGTCCACACCGCCGACCCCGAGTGGGACGTCGTGCTGCTCCGTTACTTCAACCCCATTGGCGCTCATCCGTCGGGCCTGATCGGCGAGGACCCCAAGGGCATCCCCAACAACCTGGTGCCCTATGTCGCCCAGGTTGCCGTGGGCAAGCTCGAGGCCGTTCAGGTCTTTGGCAACGACTACCCCACCCCCGACGGCACCGGCGTGCGCGACTACATCCACGTGTGCGATCTGGCCTCTGGTCACGTTGCCGCCCTTAATTGGATGAACGGCAAGACCGGCGTCGAGATCTTTAACCTGGGCACCGGCACCGGCACCTCGGTACTCGAGGTCGTCGCCGCCTTCTCCAAGGCTTGTGGCAAGGAGCTGCCCTACGTGATCCGCGAGCGCCGCGCCGGCGACATCGCTGCCAACTGGTGCGATGCCTCCAAGGCCGAGCGCATGATGGGCTGGAAGGCCCAGTACGACATCGCGGACATGTGCCGCGATAGCTGGAACTGGCAGAGCCACAACCCCAACGGCTTCGCCGACGCCGAGTAGCAAAAACCTACATACCGCTCTTGCCCCGATCTCACGTTGTGAGGTCGGGGCTTTTTCATGGCATGTAACCATTCGCCGAAAATCGACCAACTTTTTTATCTTGCCTGTACATGTTTAAACAACATGTTTTACAATAGGCGTACCGAATCAGAACATCGGAGGCGGACTGCACACCCATCGGCAGGCCGACCCCACAACAAGAAGGTTGGTGAGCGCATTCATGGAGCGTGCAAGCGGCGTCCTCATGCCCGTCTCATCTCTGCCCGGACCATACGGAATCGGCGGCTTTGGCTGGAATGCCTACGACTTCGTCGATTTTCTCGCCTCGTGCAAACAACATTACTGGCAGATTCTGCCCCTTACGACGACCAGCTATGGCGATTCGCCCTATCAGTCGTTCTCGGCCCGCGCAGGCAACCCCAACTTTATCGACTTTGCCGAGCTTATCGAGGCAGGGTATCTGGAGCAGCGCGATATCGATGGCGTGTATCTGGGATCCGACCCCAGCAATGTCGACTACGGTGCTATCTTTGGCGGCCGCCGTCAGATTCTCGACCGCGCCGCTGAGCGCTTTGCTGCCGACAAGCCGGCCGATTTCGATGACTTTATCCAGGCCAACGACGAGTGGCGCAACCCCTACTGTGAGTTCATGACCGTCAACGAGGAGTGCGGGCTCAAGGCGTTTTGGGAGTGGCCCGCGGAGCTCCGCACCCGCGGCGAGGCTTCCGCCAAGGTCTGCGCCGACCATCCGGCGCATATGCTCTACCACCAGATGACGCAGTACTTTTTCGATCGCCAGTGGAGCCGCCTCAAGGCCCATGCCAACGAGCGCGACATTCTCATCATCGGCGACCTGCCCATCTATGTCTCGCGTGACTCCGTCGAGATGTGGGCGACGCCTGAGCTCTTTAAGATCGACGCCGCCGGCAATCCCGTGAGCGTCGCCGGCACGCCGCCCGACCAGTTCTCGGCCACCGGCCAGTACTGGGGCAACCCCATCTACGACTGGGACGCCATGGAGTCCGACGGCTTCTCCTGGTGGGAGGGCCGCATTCGCGCCGCCCTCGACATGTACGATGTCATCCGCCTGGATCACTTCCGCGGCTTCG
>CAMQPJ010000187.1 GCA_947003675.1 uncultured Collinsella sp.
CGTCGAGCTCCTTGACCAGCGGCGGGAAGGCCGTGTAGTTGGCGACGGCGTAGAAAGTGTCGCCGGCGGCCTCATCCGCCACGGCGCCAATTGCCTGCGCGACGTCCGAGATGATGGCGGCGTCGATGCCGGCGTACTTGAGGCGCACCTGCATATCGTGTGCACGCGTGCCGCCGGCAAAGGCGACAAGCCCTGGGGTATCGGCGATGCGCTCGAAGTCGACGTCGTAGATCCAGGAGACATCGTGGCCGTCGGCACTGTTGTCGTTCAGGAAGAAAGCGCAGAGTCTGCCGCCCGCCGTCTTAATGGACTGGATCTGTCGATCGAAGCCCACGGGATTCTTGGCCAGGTTTGCCTCGACGGTGCGACCGGCAATATCCCAACGGCCCATGCGTCCGCCGGCAGGCACGTAGGCATTGAGCGTGGGCTGCAAGTGCGCCGTATCCACGCCTAACTCATGCGCGGCAAAGAATGCGGCGGCAACGTTATAGACCATATATAAGCCGTTGTAGCGCGTGGCGATGTGCGCGGCTGGTGCGCTGGAATCAGATCCAAACACCAGGTCAAAACCATAGCCGTCGCGACTGAGCTTCACATTCGTCACGCGGCGGACCAGTGCGGGGCGTGCCCAACCGCACGAGGGGCAATGGTAGGCGCCGAGTTGACCATACTGTACGTAGTCGTACTCCAACGGGGCGTTGCACTGCGAGCAAAAGCGCGAGTCGCTAATGCGGTCAGACTCGGTGTTGGTGGCGCCATCGATGCCAAAGGCAATACTCGCATTGGGAACGCGCGCGGCAATCGAGGCGCACAGCGGGTCATCGGCGTTGTAGATGAGCGTCGTTGCCGGCGAAAGCTCCAACGCGTGGGCGATGACCTCCTGGGTGTGATCGATCTCGCCATAGCGATCCAGCTGGTCACGGAACAGGTTGAGCAGCACGAAGTGCGTCGGCTTGAGCTTGGGCAGAACGCGCACGGTGTAGAGCTCGTCGCATTCAAAAACGCCCACGCGCTTGCCGCTGGCGGCACGCTTGAGGCCGCTGCGCGCCTCGAGCAGTGCGCCCACCACGCCCGGCTCCATGTTGTTGCCGGCGCGGTTGCATACCACGGTGGCGCCGCTGGCGGCAACGGCGTCGGCGATGAGGTTGGAGGTGGTGGTCTTACCGTTGGTGCCGGTGATCACCACGCTGCGGTCGACAAGGCCCGCGAGGTCGCTCAGCAGCTCGGGGTTGATCTTCATGGCGATGCGGCCGGGGAGTACGCCGCCCTGGCGCTTAAGGACGGAGCGCAGCCCCCAGCGGGCGATATCGCTCGAGGTGCAGGCGAGAGATGAGCGGAAGTTCATGAAGCCGTTCCTAACGTGAATGACATGGTCGTGGCGTTTGCGCCGTTAAAAGCCGTAACGGCGCGCAAATTCCTGGGCAAGCTGCGATACGTCTTCACAAGCGTTGGCCCAGGGGGCAAAGTCGGGAGTATCCGAGATAATGCCGTCGGCCTCCCAAACGGCCTGGTGCGAAAGATCCCACGGGTCGTGCGGCTCGGGTCGGCAGGGAAGATACGGCGTCTGGTACATGGGGTTCAGCAAGAAGAACGCGCCGCCCTCGCAGCGGTTGGCAAACTCGCGCAGCGCGCGTGTCGCCGGACGCATCTTGTTTGTTTTGAACAGCAAAATCGTGCGGGCGAGCAGGTACCAGGGGGAGTTCTCGAGTGCGTCTGCTCCCGTCTGTTCCTCGAGCTGGTGAGCCAGGGCAAAAAAGCCGTCCTGGTCTTCCAGGCGAGCGAGGGCGAGCAACACGGTGCCGGCAGCTCGGGTGGGATAGCCTTCCGCCTTAAGGACGCGGCGGGCGTAGTTGGCAGCAGCGCGGTAGCGGGCGCTCGCCATGCACAGCTGCGAGATGGCCTCGAGTGTGTGGAGCCACCCGATAAGTGCCGGCTCGCTCACGGTGAGCTCTGCCGCCGTCGTACCGTCCGTCAAAACTTTGTTGGCCCAGTAGTGTGGGGCCTCCATATCGAACCCGGGCACGCTTTGTTGGAGGTAATCGGCCGTGGTCGCCTCGAGCTTCATCAGGTCGCCTAGGCAGGCGTCAACGGGCGTGTCGGCCAGGATGATGGCGAGCAGCTGCGCGTCGACGGCCAGTGCATCGACGCGGACAATCTTGAGCAGCTCATCGCGCATGTCGTCAAACAGGCGATTGCGCGTCTGCTCAAACTCCTCGTCGCTGCCCATGTCTTCGATGCGATGGAGCTCGTCGAGCAGGTGGCGATGAACACCGGCATAGGACAGCAGCGCCTGGGCATGCTCGGACTGCGCATACTTTTGGGGATTCGCGCTAATGTCGTTATGGACAAGCTCGCGTGCTGCATCGGTGAGTTCGGGGTGCGACGCCAGATAGGTGCGCTCCAGATAGGCGGGGATGTAGACGCTCGGATCCATTAGAGGTCTCCTCCCTTAAACGGCAATCCCTGTTCGGCCGCGCGCAGGATTCGTTCGTCGATCTGGGAGCGCACGATGTCGTTGGTGGCGACCCAGGCGGCAAAGCTGGCGTTGTCGGGCGCGCCTAGACCCTCCTGCAGCACCGGCGTCGCCTCGGACAGGGCAAGGACAAGCTCGTCGGTGGAGCCCGGACCTACGTTGACGCGAGCATAGACGCCATCGGGAAACTCGGTTTGGAAGTAGAGCGCCTCGGCTGCGTGCGGGCATGAGCGCACCAGGATGCGCAGGTAGTGCTCGGCGCCCTCGTAATCCAGCTCGCGCCAGGCTGCGCTCATCAGTGCGATGAGCGTCCACGGGTCCAGGTCGCGCTCCGCATCTTTGGGACGGCGGCGCAGCGGGGTATTCGCGAGATAGGGTACGGAGTGGGCAGAGCGAAATCGCTTGAGCTCCTCGGCGGGGTATTCGAGCTTTGCCATGGCGAGCATCGCGGTGTGGCGGACGCCGGCGGGATCGTTGGGGGCAAAGTCTAGGCTGCGATTCGCTGCCTCCAACGACATACGATAACGTCCGCTAATGAGGGCGCGCGATGCAAGGGCGGCAAGCCAGCGCAGGTAGGGGCGACGGGTTAGGTCGCCTGCGGCCTCACGCTCGTAGGGGTCCTGCGCCGAGGCGATCTTGAGTGCCAGGTCATGCTCGACTTCATCGCGCTTGGATACCAAGTACTGCACGTACTCTTCGTTGGAGTCGGCGGTGAGGGCCGTCAGCATGCGCTGGGCATCCCAGTTGGTCGGATCGAGTGCGGCGGCCTCGCGAAGCATGTTCTCGGCAGCGGCCTCTTCCTGCTCGGCCTGGGTATCGTCGGGGATAAAGGGAATGCGGTAGTCGACGGCCTCGACCACCTTGGCAATGAGATGTCCGGCGCGGTCGCGATCGTGCACGATGAGCGGCGCGGGGTCGCGGGTGAATTGTTCCATCAGACGCTCGACGGCGGGGCCGTCGGTGAGCGGGATATTGTCGCGGCGCAAGGCCTCAAGAACGAGGCGATGGCAATCCTCTTGAATGGGATCGAATGCCATGGGGCCTCCTTTGCTGCGGTTAGGGTTCAAATGTCTCTATATAAGGTTCTAGTTTACCCGCATGTGGCACACCGGGGGTACCGCACTTGGACTTGCACCTTTGCACCACGAAGACGGATGTCGCACAAATGTCGGCACCTTGGACGACCGAGTGGTATCAC
>CAMQPJ010000188.1 GCA_947003675.1 uncultured Collinsella sp.
ATCCCGCGCGATGTCCTGGCCAGCAAGTTCTCGCTCGACCGCATCTCCAAGAACCCGGCGACCTTCGATCCCAAGAAGCTCGACTGGGTCAATGCCGAGTACATCAACGGCATGTCCAATGCTCAGTTTGCCGACGAGATCATGGTCCCCGAGCTGCACGAGGCGGGGCTCATCGAGGGCAACGTCGAGTACGGCGAGGACTGGATCGATGCGCTTGCCGCTATCGTCAAGCCGCGCACCAAGATGCCGGCCGACGCCGTGACCGTCGCCGCTCCCATCTTCGCTACGGCCGAGACGCTCGAGTATGACGAGAAGTCTGTCAACAAGGGTCTGGCCAAGGAAGGCATGGGTGCCATTCTGGACGCCGCCAAGGCTGCGCTCGAGGGCGTGGACGAGTGGACGGCTGCCAACATCGACGCCGCGCTTGAGCCGCTGCCCGAGCAGATGGACCTCAAGAAGCGCGTGGTGTTCCAGGCCGTGCGCGTCGCCGTTTGCGGCAACATGGTGAGCCCCCCGCTGGGTGAGACCATGGCGCTCGTCGGCCGCGACGACTGCCTGGCGCGCATCGACCGCGCCCGCACGATGGCGCTGTAGCAGCTGCGTAAACGCATGCATCCGAGCCCCGTTCACCCGAGCGGGGCTCTTGTTTCTGTAGACGTATGGGATGGGAGGTGCTGGGGCCATGGCCGAGCAACTGTCACTGTTTGGTTCGCCGGAACCGGAGGAGACTCCGGCGGCGCCGGCCCCTGCCGCCGCCCCGACGCAGTCCGAACCTGTCGCCGCCTATGCGAACGTAGTCCTTGACATCCCGACCCGTGCACTCTCCGAGCCATTCGCCTACGGCATTCCGCAGTCACTCGCCAACGATGCCCAGATCGGCTCCACCGTCCTAGTCCATTTTGGCAACCGTGCGGCCGCGGGCTACATCGTCGACATCGCGCCCGAGCTGGCCGACCTGCAAGGTAACGACGTCCTCGATCCCGCGCGCATCAAGCCTATCGAGGCCATCCTCAGCAAGCCGCTCTTTACCGCTGAAGCCGCACGCATTGCGCGCTGGATGAGCCGCGAGTACGTCGCAACGCTTTCCGAGTGCTTGCGCCTGTTCTTACCCCCGGGTGGAAGCCCGCGCGTGGTCAAGGGCGACGACGGCGTGTGGACCGTTGAGCGCCCCGCCGTCAAACCCATTCAAAACCGCTGGGTCATGCTCACGCCCGAGGGTTTTGACTACACGCCGCCCAAGACCGCGGTCCGTCAGCGTCAGCTCATCGAGGCGCTCCAATGCGGCCCGGTCACGACGCGCGACCTCAACCTGCTCTACAACAGCATGTCGGCGACCATTAAGGCGCTCGAAAAACGCGGCGTAGTGGTGGTGGAAGAGCGCCGCGCTTGGCGTGGCTGCGGCGAGCAGACCACGCTGTCCTCGGCGAGCGGCAAGGCCCCGGTGGCACTTACCAACGGTCAACGACAGGCCCTCGCGCAGATTGAGCGCGCACGCTTGGACGCTCACGGTGATGTGGTACTGGTCGATGGCGTTACCGGTTCCGGCAAAACCGAGGTCTACCTCTCGGCGATTGAGCGCGTGCTGGCGGCCGGACGTTCGGCCTGCGTGCTCGTGCCCGAGATCTCGCTGACGGCCCAGACCGTCGGCCGCTTCCGCTCGCGCTTTGGCGAGACGGTCGCTGTGTTCCATTCGCGCCTTTCTGCTGGCGAACGTCTGGACCAATGGGATATGGTCGCCAGTGGTGCTGCGCGCGTGGTCGTGGGCGCCCGATCGGCGCTCTTTTGCCCGCTCAGCGACTTGGGCCTTATCATCATCGACGAGGAGCACGAGACCAGCTACAAGCAGGGCTCCAGTCCGCGCTACCATGCGCGCGAGGTAGCTGCCGAGATGGCGCGCCGCTATCGGTGTCCGCTCGTACTGGGCTCCGCCACGCCCTCGGCCGAGGCCCTCGACCGCTGCCGCCGCGGCACGTACAGCGGCGTCACCTGGACGCGCGTCGAGATGCCTGAGCGCCCGGGGCACGCGGTCCTGCCCACGGTACGCATTGCCGACCTGCGCCGCGAGTTCGCACACGGCAGCCGCTCCATGTTCTCTAAACCGCTGATGGAAGGCCTCGAGCGCGTCGTCGAGCGCCGTGAGAAGGCCGTGCTGCTGCACAACCGCCGCGGCTTTGCGCCGTTCCTTATGTGCCGCGAATGCGGCTGCGTGCCCACCTGCAACCACTGCTCCACCGCGCTCACGTACCACGAGCGCACGCACACGCTGCAGTGCCACACCTGCGGATCGTCCTGGCGCGTGCAGCCGTATCCCGCGCCCACGAGTCGCTGCCCCAAGTGCGGCAGCCGCTACCTGGCAAAAATGGGGCTGGGTACGCAGCAGATCGAGGACGCGCTGCACCAGATGCTGCCCGACGACGTCGCTATCATTCGCATGGATGCCGATTCCACGCGCGGCAAAGACGCGCACAAAAAGCTGCTCGAGCAGTTCGATGCCGCCGATTGCGCGGTGCTGCTGGGTACCCAGATGATCGCCAAGGGCCTCGACTTTCCTGAGGTCACGCTCGTGGGCGTGGTCAATGCCGACTTTGCATTAAAGCTGCCCGATTTTAGAGCGGGGGAGCGCGCTTACGATTTGCTGGAGCAGGTCGCCGGCCGCGCCGGCCGCGGCGATCGCCCCGGCGAGGTCATTATCCAGACCTATCTGCCCGAGGACCCGGTCATTCGCGCCGTCGCCGAGCACGACCGTTCAATCTTTACCGACTACGACCTGGAACAGCGTCGCGACGCTCTGTATCCGCCGTTCGTGCGCCTGGCCAACATTTTGGTATGGTCGGCGAATGCGGATGACGCGCGGGACTACATCGGTCGCATCGCGAAGCTCCTCAAGCGTCGCTGGCATGCCGCCGCGCCCGACTTTTTGCGGGCGGGCAGCGCCGTGCCCCAGGTGCTTGGTCCGGCTTCGTGTGTAATCGAGAGAGCCAAGGACCGTTACCGCTTCCATCTGCTTGTAAAGTCGCCGGTAGGGTACCATGTCTCTGATGATATCGACGCCTGCCTCAAAGAGGTGGGCTCCGTGCGCGGCGTGAGCGTGAGCGTTGACGTCGACGCCTATGATTTGATGTAACAACCCGAAAGGATGGCCATGGAAGCCAACGGAATCGTACTGTCGCCCGACCCTCGTCTGCGCCAGGAGTGCGCCGTCATCGAGGAGATCACCCCGGCGATCGAGGCGCTTGCCGAGAAGATGAAGAAGATGATGTTCGACAACGGCGGTTGCGGCCTGGCTGCCCCGCAGATCGGTGAGCTCATTCAACTTGTCACCATCGACTGCGATTACAGTGACAAGAATGACTATGACCCGTACGTGCTCATCAATCCTGTCATTGTCGAGCAGAGTGACCATCTGGTGCCGTTTAGCGAGGGCTGCCTTTCCATTCCTGGCATTAGCTGTGAGATTGAGCGTCCCGATCACGTTGTCGTCGAGGCGTATGACTTGGACGCCAACCTGATCCGCTATGAGGCCACGGGCGACCTGTTCTGCGTGTGCCTGCAGCACGAGATCGATCACCTGCACGGCAATACCATGTTCGAGCGACTCAAGCCGATGCAGCGGATTAAGGCCGTCAAGGAGTACCAGGACGCCCTGGCCCGCGGCGCTCGACCGGGCGAGA
>CAMQPJ010000189.1 GCA_947003675.1 uncultured Collinsella sp.
GCCATGTTTGCCGGCAACCAGCAGCTCGATAACCTCTGCGTGATCGTCGACCACAACGGCCTGCAGATCGACGGCCCCGTCGAGGAGGTCAACGACCCCATGCCGCTCGCCGACAAGTTCCGCGCCTTTAAGTTCCATGTGGTGGAGCTCGCCGACGGCAATGATTTCGATCAGATCCGCGCCGCCTTTGCCGAGGCCCGCGCCACCAAGGGTCAGCCGACCGCCATTATCGCCGAGACCATGAAGGGCAAGGGCGTCTCCTTTATGGAGAACCAGGTGGGTTGGCACGGTAAGGCCCCCAACGATGAACAGTTTGAGCAGGCCATGGCAGAGCTCACGGCCGCCGGAGAGGAGCTCTAGGATGGCAGACGTCAAGAAAATCGCCACGCGCGTAAGCTACGGCGAGGCCCTCGTCGAGCTCGCCAACGAGCACGATGACTTTGTGGTCCTCGACGCCGACCTGGCCGCCGCCACGCAGACTGGCAAGTTCAAGGCAGCCTGCCCCGACCGCTTCTTCGATGTGGGCATTGCCGAGAGCAACCTGATGGGTGTTGCCGCCGGTATCGCAACCACCGGCCGCGTTGCCTTCGCGAGCAGCTTTGCCATGTTCGCCGCCGGCCGCGCCTTTGAGCAGGTCCGCAATTCCATCGGCTACCCGCACCTTAACGTTAAGATCGGTGCCACGCACGCCGGTATCTCGGTGGGCGAGGACGGCGCCACGCACCAGTGCTGCGAGGATATCGCCCTCATGCGTGTTATCCCCGGCATGACCGTGATTGTTCCCGCCGACGACGTCGAGGCCCGCGCCGTGACGCGCGCCGCCTACGAGTGCGACGGCCCCGTGTACATGCGCTTCGCCCGTCTGGCCTCGCCGGTCATCAACGATTCCGAGACCTACAAGTTCGAGCTGGGCAAGGGCATCGTCATGCGCGAGGGCACCGACGTCACCATCATCGCCTGCGGCCTGATGGTCGGCGAGGCGCTCGAGGCCGCTGAGCAGCTTGCTGCCGAGGGCATCGATGCCGAGGTCATCAACATGCACACCATCAAGCCCATCGATGCCGACCTGATCGTCAAGAGCGCCACCAAGACCGGCCACGTCGTGACCGTCGAGGAGCACTCCGTGATCGGTGGCCTGGGCAGCGCCGTTGCCGATGTCCTGTGTGAGCAGTGCCCGACGCCGCTCAAGAAGATTGGCGTCAACGACACCTTCGGCGAGTCCGGCCCGGGTGCCGAGCTCCTGCACAAGTACGGTCTGGATGCCGCCAACATCGTGGCGACCACCAAGGAGTTCTTGGCCTAAGGCATTTTGCGTTGGCCTTGACCTGAGAGCCGTTCCCGCATTGGATAATAAATAAGCCGGGGTGCCTTTTGTGTGGGGGCACCCCGGCTTTTTGTTTAGGGGAGGCAGAGAAGGGGCTAGAGGAGCTTTAGACTTGGTGTCAGCGCATCTTGCATGGCCTTGTCCTGCTGTGCTAATTCATCGCTACTGTGGCTATCTTCTGATGCGAGGAAGTCCGAGAGGATTTTGCTGTATGAGACTGTGCCAAGGCTCTGTAGATCCGTGAGCTCGGTCGCCTCCTCTTCTGATACGCTATCGGAATAATGGCTACTGCCAAAATATTTTTTACTGTGAGCCTCATCTGCGGCGACATAAGACCAACGAGTTCGACCGAGTCGAACGAAGAAGTTGTCACTTAACGGCACTATCTTAATTGCGCCGCCGGCAATGTCCCCCATATTGCGATCGGGGTTAGTAGACCCGATGAGCGCGATGACAACTCTACTGGGGTAGAGCTTTGATCGGACGGTGATCGTGTCTCCGTCGACTTCCACTGTCACCCTGCCGTCCCAGTACTCGGGCAGGTCGACACTGAAGGTTTGGGCCTCGATGTGGCGTGCGGCGGCTTTGCGCTGTTCCTCGGCCTGGCGCGCCGCCTCCTCTTCGGCGGCTTTCTTGGCCGCGACGGCGGTGTCGCGGCGGTTCGTTGCGGCGTGTTGCAGTGCATCGACATTGGGCGCGTCCTTGCCCTTGTATGCCATGGCGAGTGTCACGGCGTCGTTGATCTCGTCGTCGGTCACGTCAGCGGCATCGATGGGCGTAAAGTCCAAAACCGAATCCTGCTCGGCGAGTTCTGCCAAGTCGATCTTCTCGCCCTTAGCAAAAGCGTCGTCGATCGTGAGCTTGGCCTTTGTGCAAGGCACCTGGTAGATGGTGCCATCGGCGGCGATAGGGGAGCCTGCCGCCTTGAGCGTGTACTTGCCCTGGATAAGCTTGATGCCCGAGCCGTCGGAAGCGACATATTCGACCTTGTCGACCTTTTTTCCGTCGACCGTCTTGCCCTTTACGCGCACCGGCACACGTGAAGCGCCGTTATCGGTGTCCCACCCTTCAGCCTTCACACTCACCACGAGCGCATGCTTGGAATGCGCCGACTCATACTGCTCCTGCTCCTGAACATGCTGCTGATACAGGTGATACGCCAGCCCACCGCCCCCACCAACAACGATTACCGCCGCGCAGACGATAGCGATCACGACGCCTTTCTTGGGCTTCTTGCTGGGGGCGGGCGAACCCACAGGTGCCGGCGCAACCGCAGGGTTGGCTACGGGCATAGCCTCTGTCCCGTCAAGCGCAGCCCCGCATCCCACGCAAAACTGAGCTTCATCAGCAAGCTCAGCACCACAATAAGGACAAACCATATCAACCTCCAGCAAGCTTGGAACCATCCATCTAACTCAACTGTAAAGCGATATCCCTAATCCGAGTTGCGCAACATTCAACTGTAAGCGCTAACAACCAAATGAGATAAAGAGCAAAGGGCCCAATACAGCAAAGTGCAATTCAGACCCTCCCAACTTTGTATGCGCAGCATCACAAGGTAGATGCGCCGGCCCCATAGTAGCCGCAGGCCGGACACAGGGCTACCTCCCAAATCTTTCCGCAGGACGGAGGAGCCCCCGCAGCGCGAAGCGCACAGCGTGGGCTCCGACATGTCCGAGGACGATTTGGGAGGTAACCCTGTGCCCGGCCGGACGAAACCCAAAACCCTGCCATGCTTCTTATGTGCAGCAAAGGCAATCCTGCTAAAATACAAAGCGCTCATGTAGTTTAAACGCACGATGATAAGGAGCACCAGTGGGTAACCACTTCCGTACCTCCGGTGCGGGCGATGACACCCCTAAGACGCAGTCGAGCGTCGCGGGCAACCGTTTCGCCACTCCGGATTCAGAGGGTCAGCTGTTCAGCCCGATCCCCCCGCAGCCGGCAGATCAGGCACAGCCGGCATCAGATCCCTTTGCCTACAACCCCACCAACGATGTCGCGCTCTCCGCTGCGGCGGGCTTTGAGCCTGTCCAGACGGTGACTGCCCGCGTGGCTCAGCCCCAGGCGAGCGCTGTCGCGTCGCAGCCCACCGTGGCCGGCATTCCCGACCCCATGGCTCCTGCGACCCCCGCGCCGCAGCCCGCGCAGTCCGGTCTTTTTGCCGGCATCCCCGATCCCACGCAGCCCGCTGCACCCGTGGTCGAGCGCGACCAGGCCGCCGAGGTCGCAAGCCTCGACAACGCCCTCAACAACCCCGACTTCACGTCGGTCTTTGCGCCCATCGACCCGCAGGCCAGCCGCAAGAAGATGGCCAAGCAGGCCGGTGTCGAGCCCGTCATCC
>CAMQPJ010000190.1 GCA_947003675.1 uncultured Collinsella sp.
GCGAGAACGAATGTTCGGTTATTATTATCTTCGAACAGTTGTTCCTGTCAAGCAATAATCGAACATTTGTTTGACATTGGCAGAGAGGATCCCCTGATGGCTCGCAAAATTACCAAGCGTCAGCAGCAGATTTACGACTTCATCAAGGAATATCAGCAGGAGAAGGGCTATCCGCCCAGTGTGCGCGAGATGGCATCGGCCGTAGGCCTCTCCTCCCCCAGCACGGTGCATGCTCATCTCTCTGCCCTGGAGGCTCGAGGTCTGCTCAAGCGCGATGCCACCAAGCCTCGCGCCCTAGAGCTTTTTGATGAGGACGGATCTTCCGTCTCGATTTCCAAATCCGATGAACCCACAGCGCCCCGCGGAACGGTCTCGCTGCCGCTCGTCGGTCGCGTCGCGGCTGGGATTCCCATTCTGGCCGAGCAAAATATCGAGGACACCTTTACCATCCCGACCGAAATCGCCACAGACCAGGGCTCCTTTATCCTTGAAGTGCACGGCAACTCAATGATCAATGTCGGCATCTACAACGGTGACTACATTATCGTTCGCGAGCAAAAGAGCGCCATGAACGGCGAAATCGTCGTGGCCATGATCGATGGCTCGGCGACCGTCAAGACGTTCTACAAGGAGCAGGGGCGCGTGCGCCTGCAGCCCGAGAACGACACCATGGAGCCCATCTATGCGACGAACCCCGTTATTTTGGGTAAGGTTGTCGGATTAATGCGCCGGTTCTCGTAATGCAAAAACGCATCACCATATTTGATACCATCCGCGGGTTTACGATGCTATCGATGGCAGGTTTCCACGCCTGCTACGATTTGGCTTACCTATATGGATGGGATATGCCATGGTTTACCGAAACGGTTTTCCAGGATATCTGGCGCGCTAGTATCAGCTGGGTATTTTTGTTTATCGCCGGCTGGATGTGCACGTTCTCGCGCAATAACGTTAAGCGCGCCCTCAAATACGCGGCCGCGGCCTTGATCGTATGGATTGCAACTACACTGGTATCAGTCGACGATTCGGTAAACTTTGGCATCATTTATTGCATGGCGGTGTGCACCGCGGTGGTTGCACTCACCCGTCCGTTACTCCAAAAAATACCGGGCTCGTGGGGCATCGCAGTATGCCTTGTTCTTTTTACCCTAACCTGGGGCATTCCAAAGGCGGTCTACCCACTCCCCTACCTGGCATGGCTTGGATTCCCGGGCCCGGATTTTGTTTCGGGAGATTACTATCCGCTCATTCCGTTTGTCTTTATGTACCTTACCGGCTTCTTTACAGCCCAGGCATCACAAGCATCAAGGCACGAAGCGCCGGCATGGGCATACGCCAATCCCATCCCGGCGCTCGCAGTCCTCGGTCGGCATGCCTTACCGTTCTACCTGCTCCATCAGCCTGTCATTCTAGGCGTACTAGAGCTCGTTTATTCCGTACGATAGCGCTCAAGACGCGGCGCGATTCGAGCCGGTAACTTCGCCACAATGCGAACGCCGTCCTCTAGATATTCCTCATGCAGAAGGGTTCCCTGCTCATGCACCAGCGTGATGAGTGCGCCCTCGCGATACGGGATATCAGCGGAGAGCAACACATCGGTGGCAGCCGCCTCTCGAGCAATTCGGTCGACGAGATCGTCGAGCCCCTCGCCCGTCTGGGCCGAAAACAGCACGGCCTCGGGATAGCGACGACGGAAACTCAATCGATCGACGCTATCGAGTAGGTCGATTTTATTGAACACCGTAAGCGTCAAACGCTCGCCGGCACCGATCTCGTCAAGAACGCGATCGACTGCCTCGAGTTGGCGCTCGTAGTCCTCGTCAGAGGCATCCACAACTTTAAGGATCAGGTCGGCACCAAGGACCTCAGACAGCGTGGACTTAAAGGCATCAACGAGACCATGCGGAAGCTTTTGAATAAAGCCAACGGTATCGGTAATGGTCATGCCACGACCGCCGGGCAAGCGATACGAGCGCGTCGTCGGATCGAGCGTGGCAAACAATTTGTCCTGTGAAAGCACCGTAGACCCGGTCAGGCGATTGAGCAACGTCGACTTTCCGGCATTGGTATAACCGGCTAGGGCAACGCGAAACGCCGGCGACTCGATACGGCTCTTTGACTGGACATCGCGGCGCTGTTCAACCTGCTTAAGCTCGCGACGAAGTGCGGCAATCTTGTTGCGAATCAAACGTCGGTCAACCTCGAGCTGGCTTTCGCCCTGGCCAAAGCGCGAACCAATGCCACCGCGTGTCTGCTCTTTAGCAAGATGGCTCCACATACCGCGTAAGCGGGGCAACAGATACTGCAATTGGGCTAACTGCACCTGCAGACGGCCCTCACGGGTCTGAGCGTGCAGGCCAAAGATATCGAGAATCAACGCCGTACGGTCGATAATCTTAACCGGTTCGCCCACGGCTTTCTCCAGATACGACTGCTGCGAGGGCGTTAAATCGTCGTCGAAGATAACAACATCGGCATCCATTCGATGCACAAGTCCGCAAAGCTCCTCAACCTTACCGGAACCAATAAACGATTTTGGATACGGTTTAACCAGACGCTGTGACAAACGCGACACGCACTGGGCGCCAGCCGTATGGGCCAGTCGCTCAAGCTCGTCAAGCGAGCGATCGAGCGGCCAGGCGTTATCGCGCCACTCAACTCCGACAAGGACGGCACGTTCGGGCTCAGGCGCCGTGGGAACGAGGGGAAACCGAGTCATTAGGCCGCCTCGATACGGTGAAGGATATCCTCAACGACCTCATCGATCGCAAACTCGTCCATATCGAACCACACGATGCGGTCATCGCGTTTAAACCACGAAAGCTGACGCTTGGCATAGCGACGCGAACGCATCTTGATGAGTTCACGAGCCTCATCCATAGAAATCATGCCGTCAAAGGCATCGATAATCTCTTTATAGCCAATCGCCTGCATCGAAGTCAGGGCATCTCCCAGCCCCTTGTCCATAAGACCACGAACCTCATCAACAAGACCCTGCTCAAACATCAGATCGACGCGAAGGTTAATGCGCTCGTAAAGCGCCTCGCGATTACGCATCAATCCAAACCACAGAGCGTGATAATGCTCGCGCGGAACACTGAACTGCGACTTTTGCTGCGCGTAGGACACACCATCATCGTGCATTTCGAGCGCGCGAATCACGCGGCGAACATTATGGGGGTGGATGACCGCAGCGGACTCGGGGTCAAGCTCGGCAAGCAGCGCATGCAGCGCTTCCTTGCCAATGCGTTCGGCAAGCTCCTGATAGCCCGCGCGGCGATCGTCCTCAAGCTCGCCCGAGGGAAAATCCATCTCATCCAGGGCGGCCTTGAGATACAAGCCTGTACCCCCGCAAAACACCGGTAGGCGGCCCTCGCCCAGCAAGCGCTCAACATGCACACGAGCGTCTGCCTGATACAGCGCTGCAGAATATGCAACACCGGGTTCAACAATATCGACCAGGCGCAGGGGCGCACAACATTCCTCAGGCGCCATCTTTGCCGTGCCGATATCCATACCTCGATAGATTTGCATCGCATCACACGACAGCACTTCGGACGAAAGGCGAGCCGCCAAACGATCTGCGACATCACTTTTACCAACCGCCGTCGGACCGACAATCGCAACGGCGGAAAGACCTGCCC
>CAMQPJ010000191.1 GCA_947003675.1 uncultured Collinsella sp.
CAAGCGCCACGGACTGGTCGCGCGAGTTGACGTAGATGACGGTCTTCTCCCCCGTTGCCACGATTGACACCAGGCGGTTCTCGCGGCTCGCAAGATCTCGGTCATCCTCGAGCTGCAAGTTCTCGCGCACCGTCTCGTCGACCACCGTGCGGGTAATCGGTAGCACGCGGGCGAGCTCGGCCACAACCGGAGCCGTTGCGGTGGCAGTCGCGGCCAGAACGACCGGATCGCCCAGGGCCTTGAGGATATCGGGCATGGCAAGACCGGCATGATGCGCCTCATCGATAACGACAAAACCGATGCGCCCCGAACGCGCAAAGCGGTCGCGGTGAATGGACAGGAACTCGGGCGTCGTGAGCACGATGCCGGTGCGGCCCGAAGCCAAGCCGGCAAACACGTCATCGCGCGCCGCCTCCACGGTCTCGCCGGTCAGCACGCCTACGCCAATGCCGAGCGCGGCCATCGTCGACGAGAGGTGATAGGCCTGGTCGGCAACGAGCGCGCGCAGCGGATAGACAAAGATGCTCGCACGCCCGCGAAGAACCGCCTCGCGCGCGGCATGCACATGGAAGATAAGAGACTTGCCGCGCCCCGTTCCCATGACGGCCAGAACACTTTGGTGATCGGCCAGGGCATCGAGTGCCTCGACCTGCGCGCGGTGCGGCCGGTTCGAACCGATAAAGCTATGGATAAGCGAGCGCGTCAGCTCGGTATAGGAGAGCTGGGCGAGCGTTTGGCGCTTGCGGGACTCCAGACGAAGACCGGCGTCCGCAGGCTCCACGCCGCGGCGAAGCTCGCATGCCGGGTCGTCAACGCTGGGCGCCGTGGTATCGCGGACCAAGACATCCTTGATCATGAGCTTTGGCTTTACGCGACCTTGCCAATGCTCGGCCACGGCCTCGAACACCAAGTCGACGGCGCTATCGCAATTGATGAGCTTATCGATCTGCGGCACGCGGAACATAATGGCCGGCACACTCGCGGCGCCATCGGTCGCCACGAAGCGCATGTGCTCGCCGGTTTTGCCCACCACGGCGCGATCGCACATTGTCACGCCCTCGGCCGCCAACAGCGGCACCTTGTTGCCCTGGCCAAACGGCTCAAGACGGGAGATCTGCTCGATGGTCTCAATATTCAGCTCGGAGAGGTCGACGGTGGCAGCAACCTCATCGGTGTCCTCAAAGTCCTCGGCGGGAAGCTCGGACAGCACGGCGGAAAGGCGACGACGGAACTCGTCGAGCTTGGACGCCTCGATGGTCACGCCCACCGCACCCGCATGCCCGCCGCGACGAATCAGCAGATCGGAGCAACGCTCGACGGCGTCGAACAGGTTGACCTTGCCCACCGAGCGACCCGAACCGCGAGCGATACCGTCTTCGATCGAGAACAGCAGCGCCGGCACGTGATAACGGTTGGTCAGGCGGCTCGCTACGATGCCCTTGACGCCCTCGTGCCAGCCCTCGCCACCCACGACGATTGCACGACCGCCATCATAGGTCTCCTCGACCTTTGCCATGGCATCGCGTGTGAGCTCGGCCTCGATCTCGCGGCGCTGACGGTTGATCTCCTCGAGCTCGGCCGCCAGAGCGCTTGCCTCGATAGGATCGCGGGCAAGCAGCAGGTCGAGTGCCAGCTTGGGATCGGCCATGCGGCCGGCAGCGTTTAAGCGGGGAATGAGCGAAAACGACAGGCCATCGGCCGTAATGGTAGAAAGGTCGGCCTTGGCAAGTGCGGCAAGCGCGATATAGCCGGGACGGGCCGTCACGCGCATCTGCTGGATGCCCTCGGCGACCAGTGCGCGGTTCTCGGGCGTCAGCGGCATCATGTCGGACACGGTGCCCAGCGCCGCAACCTCGATCAGCGAACGCCAATACGACGGTTTGCCCAAACGCTCGCCCAGGACCTGCACCAGCTTGAGTGCCACGCCGGCACCGGCAAGCTCACGCGAAGGACCCTCGTCCTCGAGCTTAGGGTCGGTCAGGGGCACGCCCTGCGGCACCTGGTCGGAGGGCTCGTGATGGTCCGTGACCACCAAATCGATCCCCAGGCTCTCCAGATAGGAAACCTCTTCCTTGGCGGCAATGCCGTTATCGACGGTCACGATCAGCTGGGGGTGAGCGAGCTCGTTAACGCGGTCGAGCGCCGCGCGCGAAAGACCGTAGCCCTCGTCAAAGCGATGCGGAATAAACGGCGTGACATCGGCGCCAAACGTGCGCAGCGCCTCGGTCAACAGGCAGGTCGACGTAATACCGTCAACGTCAAAATCGCCAAAGACCGCGATGCGTTCGTGGTTGCGAACGGCACGCTCGACGCGGTCGGCAACGACCGACATGCCCGGGATAATGAGTGGGTCGGCCCAGTCGCGATCGAGCGAAGGCGTCAAAAACAGCTGGCCTTCCTCGATGGATGTAATGCCGTGCGCAACCATAATGCGCGCCACCAGCCCGGGTATGCCCAGGCCAGCCGAAAGCTCCTTTTCGAGCTCGGGGTTTTGCTGAGCGACCGCCCAGCGATGCGTCGTCTTAAGCGATGACATAGGCGCCCACCCCCGATAGGGGCAGGTCGCCGCGATACCTCTCACGGTTCATAGCGATGAGTCCTCTGTGTATGCCCGCTTCGGCAGGCAGATCTGTTGAACGGATTTATTATACCGTGCAGCGCGGACGCAAATCGCCGCAGCACGCCGCGGTTTCGGTAAACGATGCCGGTAATAGCCTCGAAATAATCGAGCGTTTCTGGCGCACGGACGCATGCGAGCGTCTAGCATATCCATTCAAAACGGATTCACGAGCAAAGGGAGTCGCAAGCGCATATGAAGCAATGGGTTGGACTGGGCAAGTTTCTCGCGGGGCACATGCAGATCATCGTTCCGATTTGCGTGGCGCTCGGCGTGCTCTTTCCCCAGCAGATCGGCGTTCTCAAGCCCATCGTTCCCGTCCTCTTCGCCTTTATGACATTCCAAGGTGCGCTCAGCAACACCTTTCACCAGGTGGCTGAGGTGTTCCGCCGTCCCCTGCATTTGATTTTGGCGTTAATTGTCTCGGCTGTGCTCATCCCCATCGCGGCGTATGCCATGGGCTCACTGTTCTTTGGTTCCAACCCCAACCTTGTCTGCGGCATCGTGCTCGAGTACAGCGTACCCGTGGCGGTCACTGCCTTTATGTGGATTAGCATGTTCGGCGGCAACGGCCCGCTCGCGCTTACCATTATCCTGACGTCCTCGGTTATCTCGCCTGTGACGATTCCTCTTACGCTCAAGCTCCTGCTGGGCGCCACCGTCTCGATCGACGTGCCGAGCATGATGCAAGACATGGCCTTTATGATCGCCATACCCGCCGTGCTCGGTATCGTCATTAACGAACTCACGCGCGGATGGGGTCATGAGAAACTCTCCCCCGCGCTTTCGCCCGCCTGCAAGTTCATGATGATGGGCGTCATCGCGTCCAACTCCACCGCCATGAGCGACTACGTGCTGCACATGAACACGGTGCGCCTGGAAGTCGCCCTCTTTATTTTGATCTTCGCCATCAGCGGCTTTGTCGTCGGTTTTCTGGTCGCCCATGCGCTGCATCTGCCGTATGGCGAGACGACTACCATGTGCTTTACCTGCGGCATGCGTAACATCTCTTCGGGCGC
>CAMQPJ010000192.1 GCA_947003675.1 uncultured Collinsella sp.
GCCAGGGTCAAAAACAGCTGCTGTGCATCGCGCGCGTCATGCTCACCGATCCGGCTATCTTGCTGCTGGACGAGGCAACGTCGAGCATCGATACGCGCACCGAGCTGCAGGTGCAGGCGGCATTCGACGAGCTCATGGCTGGCCGCACAAGCTTTGTCGTGGCGCATCGCCTGTCGACGATCCGCAACGCCGACTGCATCCTGGTGATGCGCGACGGCCAGATTATCGAGCGCGGCACGCACGATGAACTGCTCGCGGCAGGCGGCTTTTACGCCGAGCTCTACCGCAGCCAATTCGCCCAGCAAGCAAGCCCGTGGGGCATGTAATGCAGCGCTAGGGCGCGAGTGTGTCAACGGGGGCAACGATAATGCCCTCGGGCGTTGTATGGGCTGGCATGCCGAACCCGATGACGATGAGCTTGGCCGCGGGTGGTCTCTCGCCACGCTCGACAAGTTTGCGCTCGAGTCGAAGCAGGTTTGCAGATGCCTCGGGGATCTGCGGACTTCCGAGTTTTACTTCCACGGCAATCCAAGTTCCATCGCGCCTGCATATAACGGCATCGACCTCGAGATCGTCGGCGTCATGGTAGTGGGACACCGATGAGTCATTTGCGGCTGCATAGACCTTAAGGTCGTGCAGGACGAGGGATTCGAAGAGCAGTCCCAGCGTCTTCGGGTCGGATGCCAATGACTCCGGATTTGCTCCGAGCAGTGCGACGGCAAGCGAAGGGTCGGCGAGGTGTCTTTTCGCACTTTGCCGCAGCTTTACCGGAGACCTGAGCGCCGGATGCCAAGCCGGGATATCATCGATGATGTGTATTCTGCGCAAGGCATCCGTATAGCGCCGCAGCGTACTTCTCGATACATCACCGCCGAGGTCTTTCTCAAGAGACTTTTCGCCGGCAAGAGTGGATTCGTTGCGCGCAAGCGAAGACAGAAGAGCCCTGACTTTCTCCGGGTCACGCTTCACGCCGTCAACCCTCGAAACATCCGATTCGCAGACACCGTCGATGTAGGCAGCGGATATACGCATTGCATCGGCAGTCGTCTTGCCAACCGCCTGAGGCCAACCACCGCGACATAGCAAATCGGCGATATCGGCGATGCCGTTGATGGATCCAAGTGTCGCTTTGATGGGGCATCCGTTAAGCAGCGATTCGAGCGAGACCGCTCCTGAGGAAACCCCGAGTTCGGCCAGAGTCATTGTTTCCATGCGCAAGCGTGATATGCGCCCGATGCCGCTGTGCATCGGTTGGTCGGCGTCGTTTGGTGTTGCTGACCCCGTAAGCAAAAACTGCCCTGGCTCACCGGTCCGACGATCGCATTCGAAACGTATTGCGTCCCACAGTTTTGGCTCTTCCTGCCACTCATCGATGAGTCTCGGCGTTGCGCCGACTATTGCTTGAGCTGGGTCGATCCTGGCAAGCTGCAGTGCGGCAAAGTCTCCGGTAGGGTCGGAGAGAGACAGCGATGATTCAGCGAATCGCTGGGCCGTAGTCGTCTTTCCGCACCACTTCGGTCCCTGAATGAGCACGGCACCAAAAATGCCAAGATCGCGTTCGATTGAGCGATCGATACATCTACTCATATACCTAGTCATCGTACTTCCCGCCATTCAAAGAAACATTTTGTTTTATAGCATCTTACCAGTGCGTAAAACATTTTGACGAAAAAGCATGACACAATTTGACGGTATTTCGTGAAACAAATTGACGATATTATATGAAACAATTTGACGGCGTTTTATGAAACAGTTTTTCGGCCATTTGTGAAACGTTCTGCGGCGGTTTCAATCCGAAGTACATACTGTTAAATCTGTCCAAAGATGTCGTCTGCGTCGCCAATCGACAGACGGTGGTTTACATCTGTCACGTTAGTACTAAGATAGTCATCTAATAAATTGCATTAGTGGCTTTAGTTTTGGGGGAAACGAGGCAACGTGACTATGACGTGCTCTTTGGTGGTTAACAGCAAGAGCGGTAATACCAGGATGGTTTCGGGCGCAATCAAGCGTGCCCTACAGGCTGCAGGCGTCGAGTTTATTCACGCTGCCGCGCTGAGCGACGATGTGGATGCAGATCAAGTTGCGCGCGAGGCGCAGGGTGCTTGCGCTGCCGATACGGTGCTCGTTGGCTTTTGGTGCGACAAGGGCGCATGCACGCCTTCGGTCGCGGCGTTGCTCTCCGCCTTGCACGGCAAGCGCGTCTTTCTGTTTGGTACCTGCGGTTTTGGTGCCGATCAGAGCTATTACCAGCAGATTATCGATCGTGTGACCTCCAATTTGGCCGATGATGCCGAGCTGGTGGGCTGGGCAATGTGCCAGGGCAAGATGGGCCCCGCGGTCAAACAGCGCTACGAGGCCATGCTCGAGCAAGATCCCGACAACGCCCGCGCTAAGTTGCTGCTCGACAACTGGGTTGCCGCAAAGGATCACCCCACCAAGGAAGATCTGGACAACATGGCTGCAGCCGCCAAAAAGGCCGTTTTGGGCGAGTAGCTTCGTCGTTCGCGGTCCTTCGTGCAAAATAATACAAATGTGAAAGCCTCGAAATTCTCGAGGCTTTTTTCTTGACACTCATAGGCGCAACCGTGGCAAGCGTTTGGGGTGACATTTTCCATCACCCCGATGACGAGACCGTCCTGGACGACACACTCGCATGCGTTCGCTGGATGTATGCAGAGTGGGACGCACTTTCCGGATGGGCGGGGTTTCGGAAAGTGCGTCCCAGAATTTGCCTTTGGAGTGGGATGCAGTTTCCCAACGGGGCCGTAAGCGGAAACCGCATCCCACTCCGGACGTGAATTCTGGGACACGGTTTCCGGATGCAAAAAAGGCCACAAGACGTGGCCTTCAACTTATATATGTTGCGGATACCCCCCATGACAAGCCGCGCTCCAACAACAGGGCGTCTGTCCGGGCGCAGGCATATAAGGTTCATCGCGAGTTCCGCACGCAAAGGAGGCCACTTAATGTGGCCTTCGTCTTGCGCAGGACTGTCCGAGCAGGGAGCCTTACGTTCCGCGCCGTCCGGGCAGACGAACCGGGATACAGGCTCGCTACTTGATCTTGGTCGTACCCGGTGCCAGGTTGGGGTCGGTCTCGTTGGCCTCGGTCTGGAAGTGCTCGGTGTACACGTTCTTGCCGTCGCGGAACATCTCGTAGTACTGCATCTTGGCGTAATCCTCGCGCGCCTTGGTGGCAGCGGCGGCAACGGCGTCGTCACCGGTGACGTTGGAGGAGAGCGCCCAGCGCAGGCTGGCGTCCTCGTAGCCCACGGAGTTGATGGCGGGCAGCGACTCGCGCAGCGTCATGTGCGCCTTCTGGTAGTCAGTGAGCGGCGCGCCGATCAGCTGCATGAGCTGGGTGGACAGGTAGTTGGTGGACAGGTCGTCGGTCTCGCTCGTCTGGTCGCAGCCGGCGACGTCGTAGTTAGCCCAGATGATGTAGTCGGTCTGCCACAGGCGCTCCTGATGGGTGGCGTCGTCCTCGTCGGTAAACCACTTGTCGTTGAACTTGGACGGGAAGAACGGCTGGTGGTCGCCCCAGAACACCACGACCACCTTGCGGTCGAGCTTGCTCAAGGCGTTAAGGA
>CAMQPJ010000193.1 GCA_947003675.1 uncultured Collinsella sp.
GCGCGCCCACGGGCTCGCCCTCGGCGGTAGCGTTGCACAGGCGCAGGTACTGGTCGACGCCGCCGGGCATATGCGTCAGGTGGCCGTCGAGCAGCGCCCACTGCTGGTCGGTCACGCGCTCCATGAGGAAACGGTCGTGCGTCACCAGGATCAGCGTGCCGGGCCAACCGTCCAGCAGATCCTCGACAATCGCGAGCATGTCGGTATCCAGGTCGTTGCCGGGCTCGTCCAGGATAAGCACGTTGGGCTCGTCCAGGATCGTCAGCAACAGCGACAGGCGACGGCGCTGGCCGCCCGAAAGATCGCCGATGCGGCTCCAGAGCTGCTGGGTCGTAAAGCCCAGACGCTCGCAGAGCTTCTCGGGCGAAGTCTCCTTGCCATCGATGACGTAGTACTTCTTATAGTTGCTGAGCACCTCGCGGATCGTATCGCCCATGTAGGGCTCGAGCTCCTCGAGCTGTTGCGACAGTACGCCAAAGCGTACCGTCTGGCCAATCTTCACACGGCCGCGCAGGGGCGCGATCTTGCCCTGGATCACGTCGAGCAGCGTCGACTTACCGGCGCCGTTCTCACCCAAAAGTCCATAGCGGTCGCCCGCTCCGATGAGCCAGGTCACGTCGGAAAGTACCTGCTTGGGCGCGCCATCGGTATCCGCATAGCCGGCGTCCACGTCGACCACGTCGATGACCTGCTTGCCCAGGCGGCTCACGGCGAGGCGCTTGAGCTCCAGCTCGTCGCGCACGGGCGGTACGTCGGCGATGAGCTCGCGAGCGGCATCCACGCGAAACTTGGGCTTGGTGGAGCGCGCCTGGGCGCCGCGGCTTAGCCACGCGAGCTCCTTGCGCGCCATGTTGCGACGGCGCTCCTCGGTAACCGCGGCCATGCGGTCGCGCTCTACGCGCTGCAGGATGTATGCCGAATAGCCGCCCTCGAAGGGATCGACCTGGCCGTCATGGACCTCCCACATGCTGGTGCAGACCTCGTCCAAGAACCAGCGGTCGTGCGTGACCACGAGCATCGCGCCCTGACCGCGCTGCCAGCGGGCCTTTAAGTGGCGCGCGAGCCAGTTGATGGTGCGCATGTCCAGGTGGTTGGTGGGCTCGTCAAGCATAAGCACGTCATAGTCGCCGATCAGCAGGCGCGCGAGGTCCACGCGACGGCGCTGGCCGCCCGAAAGCTCGCCCACCGTGCCCTCCCAGGGCACATCGCTAATAAGGCCAGCGAGGATCTGACGCGTACGTGGGCTCGAGGCCCACTCATACTCGGGCGTATCGCCCACGACGGCATGATGCACGGTGTCGGTATCGGCCAGGTTGTCCTTTTGGCCGAGCAATCCGATCGTGGTGTCGCGGCGGTGCGTCACGCGTCCGTCATCGGGCTCCAGCGTGCCGGCGAGCACGCTCAGCAGCGTCGACTTGCCGTCGCCGTTTTTACCGACAATACCAATGCGGTCGCCCTCGCCCACGCCGAGCGTCACGCTATCGAAAATATGCTTGGTGGGAAACTCTAGGCTGACGGAATCGCATCCCAAAAGAATCGCCATATGCCCTGCTCCTTCGTAGAAATTCAACGTTGTCCATGATAGCAGCGAGCCCCACCCCAAACCACCACGAAGGTGCCTGTCCCCTTTGTGGTGGTCGCTTCGGTCGCAGAGCAAAAAGGCGGGCCATCTCCCGCAAGAGATGACCCGCCCCTCCAATCAGTCCCGTGGCGACCGTGGCCGCCACGGGCCTCAAACATGTCCCGGACTAGGAGAACATGCCGGTGAGGTAATCATTCAGCCGCTTATCCTTGGGCCGTTGGAAAATCTCGTCAGTCTCGTCGTACTCGACCATATCGCCCATGTAGAAGAACGCCGTGCGGTTGGACACACGCGACGCCTGCTCCATATTGTGTGTCACGATGACGATGGCGCGCTCGGCCACAATCGACGACATAAGGTCCTCGATCGCCAGCGTCGAGATGGGGTCGAGCGCCGAGCAGGGCTCGTCAAACAGGATCACGTCGGGGTTGAGCGCCAGCGTGCGCGCGATGCACAGACGCTGCTGCTGGCCGCCCGAAAGCGCGTAGGCACTCTTGTCGAGCTTGTCCTTGACCTCGTCCCACAGCGCCGCGCCGCGCAGACTCTCCTCGACCATGCGGTCGAGCTCGTCACGGTCGGTGATGCCGTGGCGCTTAGGCGCAAACGTGATGTTGTCGCGAATGGACTTGCGGAACGGGTTGGGCTGTTGGAACACCATGCCAATGGAGCGACGCAGCTCGTAGGTGTTCTCGGTCTTGGTATTCACGTTGCGCCCGCGGTAATTGATCTCGCCCTCCACGCGGCAGCCGCGAATCTCGCGATTCATCAGGTTGAGGCTACGCAAGAAGGTCGACTTGCCGCAGCCCGAAGGCCCGATGAGCGCCGTGATCTCGCCCTTGTGAAAGTCGAGCGACGTATCGTGCAGCGCATGGTGGTCGCCATAGTACACGTTGACGTCCTTGGTGGAGAGCACGACCTCGTCGCTCACGGCCCTGCCGCTCACGCGCACGCGTTTTTCGCTCTCCCCCACACTCGACAGAAAGTCCTGGGTCTCGGACGTGGCCGCCTCGGTTGCGGGCGTTGCATTCATCTCGCTCATTCGGCCGTCATCTTCCTTGCCAGTTGCTTGCCCACGATACGGGCAACTATGTTAAACAGCAGCACGCAGATCATCAGCAGTGCAGCGGTGCCCCAAACGATCTGCTGGGCCTCGGGGCTGCCCTCGCCGTAAATCTTGTAGATGTGCACGGCGAGCGACTCACCGGGGCGGAACACGTTCCAAGCGCAGGTGGGGCTCGACAGGTTAAAGCTCAAGAAGTTCAGACGCACCGGCGAGCTCATGCCCGAGGTAAAGAGCAGCGCCGCGGCCTCGCCAAAGACGCGGCCGGCCGAAAGCACGATGCCGGTCACGATGGCGGGCATGGCCTCGGGAATCAGGATGTGCAGCGTGGCCTCCCAGCGGGTAAGGCCCATGGCCAGGCATGCATCGCGCTGGGCCTGTGGCACGTCCTCGAGCGCCTGCTGAATCACGCGCACCAGAATGGGGATATTGAACATGGTGAGCGCGACGGCGCCGGAGATGATGGAGTACTTCCAGCCCAGCTGCACCGAGAACACCAGGAAGCCAAACATGCCGACGACGATGGAAGGCAGCGAGGACAGCGTCTCGATGGCGGTAGAGGCGATGTCGCGGATAGGGCCGTTCGGCGCGTACTCAACCAGGAAGACCGCTCCGCCTAGGCTGATGGGCACCGAGATGATCAGAGTGATCAGCAGCAGGTAGAACGAGTCGAACAGCTGGTAGAGCACGCCGCCCTGCGTTCCGTTGGCACGCGACGGCTCTGTGAGAAAGCCCGGCTGGAACAGCGTCGAGATGTCCTCGAACAGGATATAGGCCACCATGGAGATGACGATGAGCATGACGATGGCGACAATCGCCGTCAGCACGCCCGTGGCGATGCGATCCTGCTTTTGGACACGCCCGAGCCTCGCCTCGTCGATGTGGATGCGCGTGCTAGCCACGAGCCTTCGCCCCCTTGCGGCCAATGAGATGGATGATCAGGA
>CAMQPJ010000194.1 GCA_947003675.1 uncultured Collinsella sp.
GCACGTCCAAGAAGGTCTACCGCGGCACCATCGACCTCGTGCACGGCTGCAAGGGCGCCGTCGGCACCGAGCGCGAGACCGTACTGCTGGCCAACAAGGGCGTCGACAACAAGACCGTCCCCGTCATCCTATGCGACGAGGACGACGTCGCCGGCAACCACGGCGCCACCATCGGCCACATCCGCGACGAGCAGCTGTTCTACCTCGCCTGTCGCGGCCTTGACCAAAATGCCGCCGAGGACCTGTTCATCCGCGCCAAGCTGGAGGACGCCGCGCTTTCCGCCACCGATGAGCGCACCCGCGCCGCCGTCGTCCGTCTGGGCAACGACCTGATCGATAACTTTGAAGAGGAGCTCGCATGATCGATACCGAGCACGTTAAATGCGATACCTGCACCGCCCCCGAGCCCATGGAGCTCGACGCCAGTGACGAGGCTTCGCGCGGCTGGCGCACCGTGGACATCGAGACTAACCCCTACAAAGCGCAGTTCCCGCTGTTCCAGCAGCATCCCGAGATCGCCTTCCTCGATAGCGCCGCTACCGCGCAGCGCCCCGCTTGCGTGCTCGACGCCGAGCGCGATTTCTACCAGCGCATGAACGCCAACCCGCTGCGTGGCTTGTACTCGTTGTCCGTCGAGGCCACTAATGCCATCGCCAAGGTCCGCCAGCAGATTGCCGACCTCATCGGCGCCTCCCAGGCCAACGAAGTCGTCTTCACCCGCAACACCAGCGAGTCACTCAACCTGGTCGCCAAGAGCTTTGCGCCCACGGTGCTGGAGCCCGGCGACGAGGTCGTCATCACCATCATGGAGCACCACTCCAACCTGATTCCGTGGCAGCAGGTCTGCCGCGAAACCGGCGCCAAGCTCGTCTACCTCTATCCCACCAAGACCGGCCAGCTCACGACCGAGGAGGTTCTGTCCAAGGTGGGCCCCAAGACCAAGATCTTGGCTGTGGGCCAGGTCTCTAACGTTCTGGGCGTTGAGAACCCGGTCAAGAACCTCGGCAAGCTCGTGCACAAGTATGGCGGCTATCTGGTCGTCGACGGCGCGCAGTCGCTGCCGCACATGCCGGTCAACGTGGCCGATCTGGGCGCCGACTTCTTTGCCTTTAGCGCACACAAGGCCATGGGCCCCATGGGCATCGGCGTGCTGTGGGGCAAGATGGACCTGCTCAACGCCATGCCGCCCATGCTCACCGGCGGCGAGATGATCGATTCGGTCACCGAGCAGGACGCCGTCTGGGCACCCGTCCCCGAGAAGTTCGAGGCCGGCACGCAGGATGCCGCCGGCATCTTCGCCACGGGCGCTGCCCTCGATTACCTCGTCAACACGGTGGGCTACGAGAACATCCAGGCCCGCGAGCAGGCACTCGTCCACTATCTGATGGGCGAACTCATGCAGCTCGACTTTGTCCAGATAATCGGCTCCATCTATTGGGACAACCACCACGGCGTTGTAAGCTTTAACGTCAAGGGCATCCATCCGCACGATGTCGCTAGCATTATGGACATGGACGGCGTCTGCATCCGCGCCGGTCACCACTGCGCGCAGCCGCTGCTTACCTGGCTGGGCGTCGAGAACCTCGCCTGCTGCCGTGCCAGCGTGGCTTTCTACAATGACAAGGCCGACATCGATAAGTTCATCGCCGGCCTGCATCACGTTTGGAGCACGTTCAATGGGTAATCTGTACACCTCCACCACGTTTATGGAGCACAACTCGCACCCCGACTATAAGTACGAGATGGACGCTCCCACGCACGAGCACGAAGGCATCAACCCCAGCTGCGGCGACGAGCTCACCTTGCAGCTGCGTGTCGAGAATGGCGTGATCGAGGAGGCCTCGTTTACCGGTCACGGATGCGCCATCAGCCAGGCCAGCGCCGATATCATGGCCGACCTCATCACCGGCGAGACGGTCGAGGAGGCACGCCGCTTGGCCGGGCTCTTCCTCGCCATGATCCGTGGCGAGCAGCTCTCCGAGGAAGACCTGGAAGACCTGGACGAGGCTGCCCAGCTCCAGGACATCTCGCACATGCCCGCCCGCGTCAAGTGCGCCGAGCTCGCCTGGCGCACCCTCGACGGCATGCTCGAGGAGCAAGCTAACCAATAGCGGATGCCCCAAATCCAAGGATTTTGATTGCCGAGCCGCCCGATACGGGCGGCTCGGCTTTTTCATAACGAGCGCGGATACACAGTCCGCGCGTCCGGCGCCCCGTCTGTCATTTATCGCACGGCCAACCGCGAACACGAGCGTTTTCCACCGTACTAAAGCTTGTGACAAGACCACGGGCACGCCAGGCAATGTCCCAAGCCTCGTCTTACTGGGCTCCGGCTCGCCTCACGCCTGCCGCAGATGGGTCCCATAGGGTGCGGCGTGCATTTTTGCGAATATTCAGCACGCCAAGCCGTGTGCATACGCATTGGAAGCGTTAATCAACATCTCCAGTGGCCTTTATATTGCGTTTTAGAACAAGAATCGTGGTCTCAGGGGCGCAAACATGAGCTTCGGGAGCGCATCGGCAGGCATAAATAGCTTCAGAGCCCGTATGTTGCAAAATTGCGGCGGTGCCGACAGTACCACGATGCAGAAAACTCCGCTTTTTGCACGGCGCAAACGGGGGTAGGTACGGGCAAAACCGAGCTAAGGCGTTATTTTATGCATAACGGCGTCTGTTCAATGCAAATTAAGAAGTGTAGTTACCGTACCCGAGCTTTTAGAACAATAGCTGTGGCGTATGGGCGACCCCAGCCGCGGTGCACCGGCGGCCCTACACCACGTTTCCGCCAGTCCGCACCGCCGCTCGCGCACGGGCGCGCACAATACGAGAAACGGTACTTTTGCCAATCCCCGTATACCGCTCAATCTGACGCACCGTAAAACCAGCATCGTGCAATCCAAGAATAACGACATTGCGTTGCGCCGACGGTGCGGCTTTAACCACGTGGAGCGGAACCCCGAGCCCCTTCGCCAACTTTTCGGCAAAGGCGTGGCGTTCCCACTCCGTCTCTTTCATATCGCACAGCGCTGGCTCGCCGCTGTCGGGCGTCGAAAGCGAATAGGCAATAAAAGCCTTAGCAGAACCGAAAAGCTCAAGCACGCATGAAGGGTCGGAAAATCCCCTCGTCATATCATTGTCATAGGCCCGTAGATACTCGGCAAAGCTGCTCCACGGATAGCGCTCAATCAGAGCAATGCCCGCCTCCTGCGGATTGGCATGTACGGAGCGAATAGCCTCCATCACCTGCCAGTCGGTATCGAGCGAGCGACGCTCAAAACGCTCACGAAACAGGCAGCCCGTGCGCCCGGTACGTTTATTGAACCGACGGGCATACGTCAGCAGCAACCGCTGCATGGCTGCGCTCATTTCGTCCTCATAATCCAAAAGCACCAGATCCACGTGGTCGTCCATAAGGGCCCACGCCACGATTGTCACCCCCGCCTCCCGGCAGCAGTCGCGCATCAGTTCCAGAAACTCCCAGCGGTCGTCATCGGTCTCAAAGATCAGTTGCTTGCCTGTACCGCGGGCACAGACATGGTAAAAGCCGGTAACCGTTCTCCAAACGCGCTGCA
>CAMQPJ010000195.1 GCA_947003675.1 uncultured Collinsella sp.
TTTGTGGGCGAGGTTGCGCCCGAGACCGCCGAGGTCGCAGCGCTTGCCGATGAGCTGCGCGCTTCCGTTAAGCTGCCGAAGCTATCGCTCGACGTATTCGACTATGCCTTTAAGCCGGGCGAGGCCGTGATCGACGTGGTGCCGGGCAAGGCCATCACGGGCATGGTTCGCCCCGAGAATGCCGAGGGCCTGCGCCGCATTATGCTGATCGAGCGTCACGGCCGCGGCGTGTCGCTGCAGGCCGAGGGCGCCGATGGCGACGGTCCCGCTGGCATGGGGCTTGTCGGCAAGCATATCGGCCGCGGCTGGGTACGCGGCTTTACCATCACGGGCGGTGCCATCGCCTCGACGATCGGCCACGACTCGCACAACGTGTGCGTGGTGGGCGATAACGCTGCCGATATGATGACTGCCGTCGAGGCTGTTGGCCAGGGCGGCCACGTGCTGGTGCGCAACGGCGAGGTCGTGGCGCGTATTCCGCTGGCGCTCGGTGGCCTGATGAGCGAAGGCACGGCCGAGGACGTCGCCGCGCAGCACGACGACTTTATGGTCAAGGCGCGCGCCATGGGTATTGAGCCGCCGCTCGACCCCATCATGGGCATCATCTTCCTGCCCCTGCCGGTCATCCCGACGCTCCGCATCCGCCCCGAGGGCATGTTCGACGTCACCACCTTCACCTACGCCGACTAGTCATTAGGCGTTCCTTTTTTGCCCGGCAGTGGGGGACAGTCCTTGCAGCTTTTTCGCGAAGAGTGTCCCCAACGACTAGTCATTCAAGAACGTCCCCAGTGACTAGCCGTTTAAGAACGTCCCCAATGACTAGGCGAGAGCAGCCATGATGGTGCGGGCGACGCCGTCATGGTCGTTGTCGTATTCGGTGATGGCGTCGGCGGCGTCGCGGTCCTCGGGCTCGGCGTTGATCATGGCCATGCCGTGGCCCGCTGCCTGCAGCATGGGGATGTCGTTGATGTTGTCGCCGAACGCCCAGGCGTCGGCGAGACGCTCGCCCAGGTGCTCGCATAGCCACGTGAGGGCCGTTCCCTTGGTGGTGCCCGCGCCCATGACCTCGATATTCATGGCGTACGAACGCGTGACCTCAATGCCTCCGAGCGTGTCGAGCTCCGCCGCGATGGCGTCGCGATCGGCTGGGTCGTGCCAGTACATGGCGATGCGTTCGAGCGTCTCGACCTCGTCGATCTTGCTGTCGATATCTATGTCGATCGGTGTTCGTGTGCGCTTGAGCGAAGCCGCGATGTGGGGGTCGCCGCCGCAGAATTCGTCCAGGCGCGTGTAGAGCGAGCGGGGGAGGAAGCACTGCCCGTCCGCGAAGATATCGAAGGTGACGTCATGGCCGGCGGCAATGCTATGGACGCGGTGGGCGATGGCGCGGTCGAGCGGTCGGCTCAAAATGCGCGTAGCACGTGAGGTATCGGTGGGCACATCGTCGTCGAGCTGCCAGACGCTGGCACCGTTGGCGCAGACGGCATAGTGCACGGCGGGATGGGCGAGGATGGGCTCAAAGACGCCCGACAGCGGACGTCCCGTGCAGGGCACAAATTCAATCCCGCGTCGAGCGAGTTCGTCGAGCATCGCCCAGGTGGCGTCGCTCATCTGCTTATCACTCGTCAGCAGCGTTCCATCCATATCGGAAAACACAATCATTCGTTGCAGCCCTTTCTGCTGGCATAAAAAGCGTGGCCGAGGGCGGTGATGCCCTGGCCACGCTCGGGTTCTATAACGGTCCGCGTCCTAGCGATCGGCGAGCGGCTTGTACTCCAGCGGCTCGATAACCGGGCGATACGCGGGACGGATGATGCGGTGCGCGCAGAAGAGCTCTTCCATGCGGTGCGCCGACCAGCCTGCCATGCGGGCGACGGCGAACAGCGGCGTAAAGAGCGTCTCGGGTACGCCGAGCATCTTGTAGATAAAGCCCGTGTACAGGTCAATATTGGCGCAGATGGGCTTGGTCATGCCATGGTCGCGCATGACCTGGGGCGCCAGGCGCTCGATGCGCTCGATGAGTGCGAACTCTTCGCCCAAGTCCTTCTTGGCTGCCAGTGAGCGCGCGTAACGGCGGCAGACCTCGGCGCGCGGGTCGCTGAGCGTATAGACGGCGTGGCCCATGCCGTAGATGAGGCCGGTGCCGTCGAAGGCCTGCTTGTCGAGGATCTTGCCCAGGTAGGCTGCGACCTCGTCCTCGTTTTCCCAGTTGGAAACATGCGCGCGGATGTCCTCGTGCATGGACACGACCTTGGCGTTGGCACCGCCGTGGCGCGGGCCCTTGAGCGAGCCGATAGCCGCGGCGTAGGCGGAATACGGGTCGGTGGCCGAAGACGACAGCACACGGCAAGCGAAGGTGGAGTTGTTGCCGCCGCCGTGCTCGGCATGCAGCATGAGCATCACGTCGAGCAGCATCGCCTCATCGCGGGTGAACGCCATGCCGCCGCGCAGGACCTGCAGAATGGTCTCGGCGGTGGAGAGGCCGGGCGTGGGGTGCGGCACGTGAACCTCGGAGCCGCGAAGCTTGGCAATCGAGGCCATGTGGGCGAAGGCGGCGATGCGCGGGAGACGTGCGAGCATGGAAATGGCGACGTCGATTTCGTGCTCGGGCGTGATCACGTCTGGTTCGGCGTCGAAGGCGTAGAGCAGCAGCACGGCGCGCTGGAGCACGTTCATGATGCTCGACGACACCGTGGTCATAGGGAACCCTTTGACGTACTCGTCGCTCAGATGTCTAAAGGCGCCCAGGCGCTCGCAAAAGCCGTCGAGCTCTTCCTTGTTGGGCAGCGAACCCGTGATAAGCAGATAGGCGACTTCCTCGTAGCCGTAGCGATTCTCGGCCTGGGCATTGTTGACCAGATCCTCGATGCTGTAGCCGCGAAGCGTGAGCTTGCCCTGATCGGGCACGACCTTTCCGTCGACCTTGTTGTAGCCGTGCACATCCGAGATGCGAGTGAGGCCCGCGACCACGCCCGAGCCGTCGGCATTGCGCAGGCCGCGCTTGACATTGTGCTCAACAAACAGGCCCTCGTCATAAGGGTCGGTCGGCAGGCCGTGGTAGAGGCTTTCGCTCTCAGGCGAAATCTGGCGGCTTGCTTCGTAATCCAGAACCAGGCGGCTCAAGTGGTCATCGAAGCGGTAATAGATTTTCTTGGCGTCGTAGGCCATGCGCGCTCCTCTCCGGGCCGCATCGGGGTGACTTGCATGGGCATGCGCGCGTCAGGCTATCCCCAGCGGCTTGCTCGCTACAGGCGGTACATAAAGTTGAAGACGTCCTCGCGCTGGATGGACACGTTGACGCCCGAAAGCTCGCCGGCCTCGGCCAGCGCCTTCTGCAGCTCGGCGAAGTCGAGCTTGGACTCGGCGGTATCGGCCAGCATGGTCATGGTGAAGATGTCCTCGATAATGGACTGCGTAATGTCGCGGATGTCGACGTTGGCCTCGCCCAGAACACGGGTGACGCCGGCGACGATACCGGGGCGGTTCTTGCCAAGGACGGTGATGACGATGCGGGAGGACGAGATCTCGGCCATGGGAAACCCTTTCGCGTGGTTGCGG
>CAMQPJ010000196.1 GCA_947003675.1 uncultured Collinsella sp.
GACCGAGAACGACCTGGACGAGACCTACAACACCTCGCTCAAGGTCAATCCGCCGCTGCGTACCGATGAGGATGCCGAGGCTATCCGTCAGGGCGTCATCGACGGCACCGTAGACGTTATCGTCACCGACCACGCTCCCCACACCCCGTGGGAGAAGGCCCGCGAGTTCGAGCTTGCGCCCTTCGGCATGATCGGCCTCGAGACCTCGCTGGCGCTCGTGCTCACCGAGCTGGTCAACACGGGCAAGATGAGCATGGGCCGCATGGTCGAGCTCATGGCCATCAAGCCGCGCGAGATCCTGGGCCTCGACCAGGTTCAGGTCAAGGCGGGTTCCGTTGCCGACCTGACCGTGTTCGACCCCGCCGCAACCTGGACGGTCGGCGAGGGCGGCTACGAGTCGCGTGCCGAGAACTCCGGTTTTGCCGGCCGCACGCTCACCGGTCGTGCCACCGATGTGTTTGTCGGCGGCAAGCAGACGCTCGCCGACGGCTGCATCTGCTAGCATAGCCTTATCGCTTTTGTGCGCGGTGCCCTTGCGGTGCCGCGCTTTCTGTTCGCCTGAACCATGCAACCGCATGGGGGATTGGAGCGTCTATGCCCACACCTTCCACTGCACGCATGCACGACTTTGAGGTCGTCTCGAACCAGGAGATCGCCGACGGCATCTTCTCGCTCGTTATCTCGGCCCCCAAGCTTGCAAGTGCGCTCAAGCCCGGTCAGTTCGTGAATATCGCCGTGCCGGGCGATGCTTCCTCGCTGCTTCGCGTGCCCCTGAGCTTCTATCGCGCCGACGCCGAGGTCGGCACCGTCGAGCTGTGGTACGCCGTCGTGGGCGATGATACCCGCCGTCTGTCGCAGATGGGCCCTGGCTCCACCTCCAACTTGCTGGGCCCTGGCGGCCGCGGCTGGTTCGTGCCCGAGGGCACCAGGAAGGCGCTGCTCGTCGCCGGCGGCATCGGCGTTCCGCCCGTACTCTGCCTGGCTGGCATGCTTGCCGAGCAGGGTGTGGACGTTGACGTATGCCTGGGCTTTGGCACCGCGTCCAAGGCCGTGGGAGTCGACGAGTTCCGCGCGCTGGGAGCCACGGTTAACGTGTGCACCGACGACGGCTCGTTGGGCACGCACGGCTTCTGCACCGATCCTGCCGCCGAGCTGCTCGGCGAGGGCGGTTACGACTACGTCGCCAGCTGTGGTCCCGCCGTCATGATGGAGAAGGTCGCCGAGGCTGCCGCCGAGGCCGGCGCTTACTGCGAGGTGTCGCTCGAGCGCATGATGAGCTGCGGCTTTGGTGCCTGCAACACCTGCAATGTCGAGACGGTCGACGGTATGAAGGGCGCCTGCATGTGCGGCCCCGTGTTCGATGCTTCCAAGGTGGTGGTCTTCTAGTGGGTACCGTGAACATGGCCGTCGATTTCGGCGGCGTCAAGATGCAGAACCCCATCAACACCGCAGCCGGTACCTTTGGCTACGGTTGGCAGTTCCAGAACTTCTTCGATGTCTCCCAGCTGGGTGCCATCACCACCAAGGGTTGCGCTGCCGAGCCCTGGCCCGGCAATCCCGCACCCCGCATGGCCGAGATTCCCGGCGGCATGATCAATTCCGTGGGCCTGCAGAACCCCGGTGTGGCCGCTTTCGCCCGCGAGTCCGGTCCGTGGCTCGAGCAGCTCTCCAAGGACGGCTGCCAGGTCATCTGCCAGGTTGCCGGTCATTCCGTGGACGAGTTTGTCCGTGCGCTCGAGATGTATGTCGAGCTGTGCCCCTGGGCTGCCGGCTATGAGATCAACGTGAGCTGCCCCAACATTGCCGCCGGCGGCGCCGCCATGGGCTCCACGCCCGAGGGCGCCTCTGGCGTCATGGCCGCCTGCCGCAAGGTGACCGACAAGCCGCTGTTTGTGAAGATGGCCCCGGTCAACGTCGCCGAGATCGCCAAGGCCCTCGAGGCCGCGGGAGCCGATGGCCTTTCGGTCATCAACTCCATCCAGGGTATGGCCATTGACGTTCATACCCGCAAGTCCCGTGTGGCCAAGCCTAAGGGCGGCCTTTCGGGTCCGCTGTGCCACCACATCGCCGTTCGTATGGTCTGGGAGGTTGCCCAGGCTGTCGATATCCCCATCAACGGCGTCGGCGGCGTCATGACCGGTGAGGACGCGGCCGAGTTTATCCTGGCCGGCGCCACCTGCGTATCGGTCGGTATGGCCAATTTCGTCGATCCGTGCGCTTCGCTCAAGATTGCGCGCGAGCTCGAGGCCTGGGCCGAGTCCCAGGGCGTGAAGGACATCAACGAGCTGGTAGGTGCTTTCGAATGCTAGAGACCGATGCCCGCGACCGCGTTATCGTCGCCCTCGACTGCGACCGTGAGCGTGCACTCGAGCTCGCCCACGAGCTTTCTGGTCATGCCGCTTGGCTCAAGGTTGGCATGACGCTCTATTACGCCGAGGGTCCCGAGATCGTCAAGACCTTTAAGGACCTGGGCTTCAAGGTGTTCCTCGACCTTAAGTTCCATGACATTCCGCACCAGGTGCGCGGTGCCGCTCGCTCGGCCTCGCTTGCCGGTGCCGACCTGCTTTCGGTTCACGGCTTGGGTTCGGGTGCTATGCTCGCCGCCTGCCGTGAGGGTGCCGAGGAGGCACGCGAGGATCGAGCCAAGCTCGTTGCCATTACCGTGCTTACGAGCATGAATCAGGACGCGCTGAGCGAGATCGGCGTCGAGTCGCCCGTTGCCGAGGAGGCCGCCCGACTGGCAAAACTCGCCCAGGCCAACGGTATCGACGGCATCGTGTGCTCGCCGATGGAGGCTCATGACATGCGTGAGCTGCTGGGCCCCGATGCGCTGATTGTGACCCCGGGCGTGCGTCCGGTTGGCGCCGCGGTGGGCGATCAGTCCCGCGTGGCCACGCCTTCCCAGGCTATCGAGCGCGGCGCGAGCCATATCGTGGTTGGCCGCCCCATTACCGGCGCCGATGATCCGGTTGCCGCGTTTGACGCCATCGTTGCCGAGCTGGTCGAAAACGTCGCATAAAAGATTCCCTTAAGTCACCACTTTTAGATCTTATTAGCACAAATTAGCCCCTGTGCCTGCGAAAACTTTCCCATCCTTTGTGTGGAATCGCAGGTCAGGGGCTCATCTTTTAGCGCGATATATTGCACTTTTTGCGGGTATCGTCTAACCTATGGAGCCGCGATTGGGCATTTTGTACGTTCTACGTGCTAAAATGCCAATTATTGAATCAGATATAACCCAACTATTTGGAGGTACGAATGGCACTCCCTCAGCTTACCGATGAGCAGCGCAAGCAGGCTCTTGAGAAGGCTGCCGCCGCGCGTCACGCTCGCGCAGAGCTCCGTGAGCAGATCAAGAAGGGCGAGAAGTCCCTCGAGTCCGTGCTCAACTCCGATGATCCCATCGCTTCCCGCATGAAGGTCTCCACCCTCATCGAGTCTCTCCCCGGTTATGGCAAGGCCAAGGCCGCCAAGATTATGGAGGAGCTCGGCATCTCCGCTACCCGTCGCGTCCAGGGCCTCGGCGTCCGTCAGCGCGAGCAGCTCC
>CAMQPJ010000197.1 GCA_947003675.1 uncultured Collinsella sp.
TCTTTGCCCCTTTCTGGTATGTCGGGCGTCACTCTGACGTACCTTGCCGGCGCGGCGGTGCTTTGCGCTGTTGCGGCCTGGATGCACATTCGTCGCAAGGCGAATGCGAAGGGAGGCGAGCGTCGTGAATAAGAAAGTTTACTCCTTCCCGATCTTGTTTGCGCTGCTTGCCCTCGTGATCGGCACCTGCGCGGTTGTGTTCCCCGCATCCGCGCAGGCCGCGCCGACCTCGACCGGTTCCATCACGGTGAGCGGCACTGTGGCGAGCAGCTACGACGCCTACCAGATCTTTGACGCCAACGTTATCGACGACGACAACGACGCTAAGATCGCCACCGACCTCGCCTGGGCAAGCGATGCCGTGCGCGACGCCGCGCTGCCTGTGCTGCACAGCGCCGGCATGTCCAAATCCCAGACCACCGCGCAAGAAGCTGCCGAGTGGCTCAACGCCGATTCCCACCTTACGAGCGCGCTGAGCGCACAGCTCGCTCGTTCCCTCCAGAGCTCTGGCGCCGTGTCCGTGGCCCTTAACGCGGGCAAGACGGCCGGGCTGCCCTGCGGTTACTGGCTCATCGTCGCCGACGACGACGCCATTTCCCAGAACGAGGCCGGCACCGCGCCGATCATGGCCCTGGTGGGCGGCAGTGCCGTCACCGTCAAGCCCAAGGCCGCCACTCCCAAGGTGGCCAAGCACGTGCTGGAGGACAGCACCGCCGCCTGGCAGAAGGCCGCCGACGCCACGGTCGCCGACGACCTGTACTGGCGCCTCTCGGCCACGGTTCCCGCGGGCCTTTCCGCCTACGACACCTACGCGGTGCAGTTTGTCGACACCATGAGCGCGGGGCTCGACGCCTCCAAAGTCGCTGCGAGCATGCATGTTTACGTGGCGGCGGGCGCGGACGGCGGCTTTGACGCCGTCTCGACCGGCAAGGACGGACGCGCCGGCGCCGAGCCCGCGAAGGACTGGACCGACATCACGGCCCAGTGCGCCACCAAGGTAGCGGCCGACGGCAAGAGCTTCACCGTACGCACCGGCGACCTCATCGCCGATCTCGGCGGGACCGACACTTTCACCGCTGGCGCCCGCGTGGTCGCCGTGTACAACGCGCCGCTCAACAGCGCATGCAACCACGGCATCGCGAAGGGTAACCACAACGAGGTCTACCTGCGCTATCCGCGCTCGCCCCTCGCCGACCAGTCCGGCGACGCCGGCTTCACCCGCACGCCGAGCGACGACGCGTGCGTCTACACCTGGGATCTCGCGCTCACCAAGCGCGGCAGCGACGGCGACAAGCCGCTTGCCGGGGCGGTCCTGAGCATCGCCGACGACCGCGGTCGCACGCTGGCGGCCGACGGCACGTGGGATGCGGAGGGTAAGGCCACCGTCACCTCGGGCGAGGACGGCCGCGTGACCGTCTCGGGCGTGGACTCGGGCAAGCTGGAGGTCCGCGAGCTCAAGGCGCCCAAGGGCTACACCGCCTTTGAGGGCGCGCGCTCCGTGACGGTCAAGGCCGAGGGCCTGGACGTCGACCAGGTGGCTGCCGCCAAGCCCAAGCTCACCATCACGGCCGAGTCGCCCCTGCGCGCCGACAGCGCGGACGGGTCGACGGGCAGCCTGGAGGCGTCGATCATTAATACGCCCACCGGCACACCCCCTAGCATTACCACCGGAGGCTTTATGCCCTTGACTGGTGATATGGCAATGTACGCCGTGGCCGCCGCAGCGGTCGCCGGAGCTGCACTGATCGTGGTCGCGCTCCTGATCAGGCGGGGAGGTGGCAGCCATAAAGAGTAGCTGGCAGCCCCACAGAGAGCGGGGCGAGACGTAGCGAAGCAGATGCTAAGACACAGACAGATAATGACCGATCGAATGAGAACCAACCGGAAAACGGAGGAAAAGAAGATGAGCATGAACAAGAACATCGCACGCCTGGCAGTAACCGCCGGCCTCACGGCGGCGCTGAGCTTCGGCGGCGTGATGGCCCCGGTGACCATGGCGTTTGCAGCGGAGGGCGACGATACGATCACGATCACGCAGAACGAGAACAATGGAGCCACCAAGTTCAAGGCATATCAGATCTTTAAGGCCGATGTCGTGGACAAGGACGGGCAGAAGGTCGCGTCCAACGTCGACTGGGCGAGCGACCAAGCGAGGGATGCCGTTCGCGGCGTCCTTACGTCTGAAAACGCGCCAGGCATCACCAATTCGTCGACCGCGCAGGAGGTCGCCGACTACCTTTCTGAGGCGATCATGGATACCACTCCTACCACGGTCGTGAAGAAGGACGATCTTCTCAATAAGATTGCCCTGGCTGTCGAGAAGGACGTACCCGCGACTGGCGTGGTTTTTGATGCTGGCACCCCCTTTACTGCCACGAGCAAGGGCTACTACCTCTTCCTGACCGATACCTCTTCGATTGGAACCAAGGACGATTACGCCGATAAGAAGCAGACCGGCACCTCGCCGATCTTCGCCGTCGTGGGCGGCAAGGCCGTGGCGGTTGCCGAGAAGACGGATATTCCCACGGTCGAGAAGAAAATTAAGGACGACAAGTCCGTCAGCAATTGGGCCGACAAGGGCGACTCGCAGATGGGCCAGCCGGTCAACTATCAGCTTACCGGTACCGTCGCCAAGAACGTCGATACGTTCAAAACGTATTACTACCAGTTCCACGACGAGCTGTCCGCCGGCCTGACCGCCGATAAGACTTCCGTTGAGGTCAAGGTCGACGGGACTAAGATTGCTAGCGACAAGTACATTGTTGACTATGATCAGGCGAACGGCAATAACCTCCTGACGGTCACGTTCAACGACCTTAAGAGTTCGGGCGTAACCATCAAACCGAATTCTAAGGTCGTTGTCACCTACACCGCCAAGCTCGATCCCGACAAGGCCGAAAACGTCGTTGTCGGTGGCGAGGGCAACGACAACAGCGTCAAGCTCATCTACTCCAACAACCCCGGCCACGACTCCAAGGGCGAGTCCGTGCCCGACACCGTGCGCGACTACACCTATGCTCTCAAGCTCGTCAAGGAAGACTCTGTGGATACGGACCAGAAGCTCAAGGGCGTAAAGTTCACCATCCAGGCGACTGCGCCCGACGAGGACGTAGCTCAGGGAACGACTGCCCAGTACGTCCAGAAGAACGGCTCCCTCGGGGACAGTAAGTATGAGTTCACAACGAACGATCAGGGTGAGATTTCCGTCAAGGGCCTCGATGCTGGCACCTACACGGTGCACGAGGTTGAGGGCAGTAACCCTGGCTACAACACGCTGGATGACTTTACCTTCACCATTACCGCCGCGGGCCTCGATAAGGCGGAGGGTGACAACACGTTGAGCGTCACTACAGGTAAGAACGGTTCGAACCTTGTTGATACTCCGAGCATCAATGGCGGTACTGTCACCCTCACCGTCAGGAACAAGAAGGGCTCCGGCCTCCCGCTGACCGGCCTCAATGGCGTGACCTTCACTTGGATCGCTGGTGGCGCGGTGCTGTGCATCGGCGTGGCGCACCTCATCCGCAGCC
>CAMQPJ010000198.1 GCA_947003675.1 uncultured Collinsella sp.
TACGGCGAGGAACCGACCGAGGTATGGAAGAAGTGCAGATGAGCGTCATGGAAACCGGGGCAGACAAACTGCTCGCCGTAATCGACCACCGGCGTGGCGGCAGGGGCGGCGGCAATCACGTCATCGGGCGCGCCGACCGCGACGATGCGATCGCCCGCGATGGCGATCGCCAACTCGCGGGCGGTATCGATGCCGTCTTGCGCGGTAAAGACGTTCTTGGAGCGAATAATCCGATCGATATGTCGCATGGGCATCCCCATCTCTGGCAGGAAATTCAACACCCCCGAGTGTACTCCCCCGCCCTTGTAACAAAACCCCAAGCGGCAAACGGCAACTTTACCAGCCCTAGCGGCAGGTGGCATACTGGAGAAAGCCTGTACGATTTTGCGATCAACCCAGCAAGGAGCAAATCGACCATGACGAAGACCAAGGCACAGCAAATTATGGCGGCAACCGAGGTTCGCGCGGCAGACGACGTCACCGCGGCCATCCAGGATATCGCCGCCGAGTTTGAACCCTACATCATCAAGCAGCGCCGGCACTTCCATAAGCACCCGGAGTTGAGCCTTGCCGAGGAGCGCACGACTTCCGATATCGCCAACCAGCTCGACGCCATGAATATCCCCTACGAGCGTCCGCTCAAGACGGGCCTGGTGGCGACGCTTCGCGGCACCGCGCCGGATGCCTACCGCGAGGACGGCACGCCGCGCCGCCGCATCCTGCTGCGCGCCGATATCGACGCCCTGCCCGTCACTGAGCAGACCGGCGAGGAGTTCGCCAGCGTCAATGAGGGCTGCATGCACGCCTGCGGTCACGACTGCCATATCGCCATGATGCTCGGCACGTTGCAGATTCTGCGCCACATGACCGATGACATCCACGGCGAGATTCGCATCGTATTCCAGCCCAGCGAGGAAAACGGCCAGGGCGCCAAACTCATGATTGGCACGGGTGTGCTCGACGGCGTCGATGGCGCCTACGCCGCGCACATCTGGAGCGAGGTCGACGCCGGTACCGTAAGCTGCGAGCCCGGCCCACGCATGGCAAACACCGACTGGTTCCGCATCGACGTCCGCGGCACCTCGTGCCATGGCGCCATGCCCCAGCGCGGCCACGACGCCGTTATGGTTGCGGCAGAGATCGTCAACGCCCTGCAGACCATCGTCTCGCGCGAGATTAGCCCCTACGAACCCGCCGTCATCACCGTCGGCGAGCTGCACGGCGGCACCGCGCGCAACGTTATCGCCGGCACGGCGTACCTCGCCGGCACGGTGCGCACCTATGGCGACAAAACGCATGAGGAGATGCCCGAGCTTATGCGCCGCATCGTGGAGCACACCGCAGCAGCGCTAGGCGCCGAGGCCGAACTCACCGACTACACCATCGCCAACTACAAGGTCGAAAACGATGCCGCCTCGAGCGAGCGCTGCCGCCAAGCTGTGCTCAAGTGCCTGGGCCCCGCAGGCGAGGGCCATTACCGCGGCACGCTTTCGGGCGAGGACTTCTCGGAGTACCTGCGTCGCGTGCCAGGTGTGCTCGCCTTTGTCGGCGCGCGCAATCCCCAGATCGGCGCCACCTATGCCCAGCACTCCTGCTTCTATAAGATCGACGAGAGCGTGCTCGCCAAGGGCTCCATGGTAGCCGCTCAGTATGCCATCGACTTTTTGGCCGAGCCCACGCAAGAAGAGCTCGACGGCCCCACGATCGCCGCGGTTGCCGAGACCAATCCCGACCTGGCAGCCAAGCTGCGCTCTGCCAAGGCAACGGCCGCCGAGGCCCGCGACGCCATGCACGATGCCCGTACCGCCCGCCATGCCGCAATCAAGGGCATCCACGATGCGCGGGCTGCCGCTCGCCACGAGGAGAAGCATGGCGAGTAGCCGTCACGCCCACCCATAACAACCTGGCTAGAGCAAAGCGGGGGCGAACGTTATCTCAACGTTCGCCCCCGCTTATATGTCGACCGTTTTTCTAGCGCGTCCTCCGTCACGACAGGTAAGAGCGAAGGATGGTGAGCCAGCGTGGGGTTTCGAGGTGGATGATATCGGTGGGAACTCCGGCGGGAGCGTGGCCACCAAAGAGCAGGCCCGCGTCTGCCGGGTTGATAAGGCGCACGATCCATACGGCAACGACCAGCACGCACAGAACAATAACCGCAATGTCGATGCCGCGCTTTAGCTTGCTCGACGTCACCTCCTCGCGCACGAACGCGAGCACAAACGCAATCGGCACCACCCAAAACAGCGGATGGTAGGCAAAGGCCGCCGCAAAATCGAGGCGCAGTGCTGCCAGCCAGGCCCTCGTCATGCCACATCCCGGACAGGGAATGCCCGTCATCAGGCGAAACACGCAGCCGATATCGAGCAGGTAGAGTGCGAGCCAGGCGACAAAGAGCGCGCCGATGCAAGAAAGGGCGCGGCGAATGAGTTCCGCCGCGCCCTTATGTCCCTGGGAGCTGTTCACGCCGCTCTTATCGTTAGGCACGAGCGCCAAGACGGACGTTATAAGCCGTTGCCATGGCATTGGTATTCTTGATGATGATGTTCATGGCAAAGATGGGGCCAAGGCCGCACAGCAGCGCGCCGACGATCTGCCACATAAGAACGGTGGTACCGTTCTCCTGGAACATCAGGCCATAGCGAGGAGCATTAGCCTGCAGGCGGTTGCCGATCTTGTAGTACCAGTAGAGTGCGTAGAAGCCGCAGGTCACGAACGACAGCAGGATAAATGCTGCCAGACCCGGCGTGGAATCGCCGTCGTCCTGGCACATGACATTGATGTCGCGAGCGAGGCAATAGAGGAAGTAATATGAATAGATGCCGCAGGTCACGATGGAAAGCAGGAGCCAGCCGATCACGCCACGGTCGGTTTTAATCGGAGCATAGCCCATCGGGGCAGGTGCAGGCTGCTGAGCATACTGCTGCTGACCGGTGTACTGCTGCTGGCCGGCGTACTGCTGCTGAGGCTGAGGCTGAACTGCCTGAACCGGAGTGGGCTGAATCTGCGTGGGCTGCGGAGCAGGCTGGGGCTGAGGTGCAGGCTGCGGCGCGGGCTGCGGAGCAGGAGCAGCGGAAGCGGCACCGACGGCAGAACCGCAGACGGGGCAGAATTTGGCATCATCCGAAATGGGAGAACCACAAGTGGGACAGAACATAAGCTTCTCCTTTTCCTAAGGCGTTACACGCCTTCAAACCTTACACGTCTATGTTCTCAACAATAGCCGCGACGTTGTTGCGCAACATTGACCAATTTCCGAGAAATATTGCTGCAACCGTTTTCCCAGGCATTTTCTTGCTTCCGCAGCAGAAAAAGGCACCCCGGGCTCAGTTGCCCAGGGCGCCTCGACCGACTATTCGGTTTGATTGTTTTCGGCAGCAGGATTATCGCCCGGCTCATCCGCCGGCGTGGCAACGGCATTCCAATCGGGTTCCGCAGGCGTCGCCTCGGGCGCCGGTACGGGTTCAGGGGCAGGTGCCGGAGCAGGTGCAGGCGCGGGTGCCGGGGCAGGTGCAGGCGCGGGTGCCGGGGC
>CAMQPJ010000199.1 GCA_947003675.1 uncultured Collinsella sp.
AACCCTTTCCAGCTTTATTGCAACGGAGTACAATGGGTAACGTTTAAGTTCAACTTGAAGTTTTAGTTGCGACTCCGGGCTTCGGCCGCAATGTAAAGAGAGGCGTTCCATGGCGATCTATGTGACATCCGATGCTCACGGGCACGTGCGTGCGCTTGACGAGGCCCTGTCCAAGATTTCGCTGGCGTCCGACGATACACTGTACGTGCTGGGCGACATGATCGATCGCGGGCCCGATCCGGTTGGCGTTATTAAACTGGTGCGCTCGCTGCCCAACGCTCGCGTGCTCAAGGGCAATCATGAGCAGATTATGCTCGATGCCATCATTGGCCAGGATCCGCTCGACGCCGAGACCTGGGACATCAACGGCGGTTGGACTACCCGTCAGCAGCTCAACGATATGGAATTTGAGGCGTACGAGGAGCTCGTGCGTTGGATGGCGACGTTGCCGCTCTACGCGGTGGTCGAGACTGACGAGCGTCCGTACCTGCTGGTACATGCCGGCATCCAGACCGAGGCGGCCCGGGCGTTTTTGCTTGAACATGGGGTTGATTGTGCCGATGGTACGGGGGCGGTGGATGCCGATCGCGAACTGCTGAAGCAGATGCTTGCCGTGCAGTCGTCCGATGACCTGCTGTGGATTCGTCACGGCTATTGGGATGCGCCGACGGGGCTGCTTTCTGCCGAGGGCAAGGGTCCGGTCGTGGTGAGCGGCCACACGCCCACGGTGTCGCTTGGGCGTTATTGCGAGGTGGGCGGTCTGGCGGGGCTCGATGAGGAGTCGGGCCGCGGGCGGATCGTGCGCCTGGGCGGCGAGGACACCGCCGGCGTGCCCGACCGCATCGACATCGACTGCGCCGCCGCCACTGGCTCCGAGTTCGGCCGCGTCGGGATCCTGCGCCTGGACGACGGGGCCGAGTTCTACGCAAACATTCTTCCTGGCGAGTGATTACGCAAGAGGTAGCTAATTTGGGACGGGGCTTTTTTGACTACTTTTGCCCTTCTGTCCGCTAATTGATTTTTCTGGGACGGGGATTTAAAAATCATTTGGCTGCCCGCTGACTAAGTGAGTGGACTTTTTTGGAAATGCCGAGCACCCAACATATTTGCCTCAATAAAACCGCAGGTCACAGACTTACGGTTTGTCGGTGTGGCTGGGGGTTCGGTAAAAGTCTACTCACTTAGTTTTGCGTGATGCATATTGCCCGCAACGAGACCCCAGCCGGGGCGATTCCATCGCAAATTCCGGCGACCGGGGGCAGCTAATTAGGCGCCGTATGGGTTGCGGTCGCGTTCGATGCGCTGGCGGATGTGGGTGTACTCGATAATCAGCAGCACCAGGAGTAGGGCCATGATGGTTAGGTAGCTCGCCACAGCGCCCATCAGACCCAGCAGCTTAATCAGGATCAACGGCAGCACCACGCTTACGGCGAAGCAAATCAGGTAGATCTTGGTGACGTCGCCGGCGTGGCGCAACACCGTGATGATGGCGTAGATAAAGTCGATTGCCGCGGTGATGCCGCCGGCGACAACCATCAGCAGCGCCAGCGTGCGGTAGCGCTCAAAGTTAAGGCCGTACATAAAGCTCATGATGGGGATGCCGGGGCCTGCCATAAATGCGGCGCACGCTCCGGTAATGACCACGATCAGTGCTATAACGGCAATAATAATCAGGTCAAAGCGGCGACGCTTACGCGGATTCGCCCAAATGCTTGACAGACGCAGGAGCTGCGGTTTATAGATAAATCCAATGCTCAACAAAATAGCCTGCGCCGGAAAGAACAGGGCATTAAAGTACAGCTGATACTTGTAGGCCAGCGTACCTTCCATCACAAACTTGGGCATGCTCTCGATAAGGTTGAACAGGAACAGCGCGCCAAAGAGCGGGGCGCACTGGATAAACAGGTGGCCAGCCTCGCGCAGACTCATGCGGCGTGATTTTTCGGTTTCGAGCAGGGCGAGCGGGGCGGTGACCAGCACGAGCGAGGCAATCGCGGCGATGCCCATGGCCATGGCCGCGATGGGCATGCTGCGTGTGAGGAACAGTGCCACGCTAAAGACCACGATGACGCCGGCGGAACGCAGCGTTTGGCTCATGCCGGCCAAATAGAGCTTGTCGGCCTGCTGCAGGCGGCCCTCGTACACGTCGGCGATGCCGTCGATCACCTTATACAGGTAGACGCCCAGGCCGATCGTGGCCATCTGTGCATCGTAGCCGCGGGCGCTGCTGTATACCAGGCCGCATGCCAGCGCGAGCGCTCCGCAGAGCCAGCGGTTGAGCTGGTAGGAGGCGAAGGACGTCTTTTCATCGATGTCCGAGACCTGAAAGTTGCGGACGCCGTAGTTGCACGCGATCATGATGAGCGTGCCGGTGACAAAGGCGATGGAGAACTTGCCGGCCTCCTCGGCGCCTACGAGCTGCGTCGACACAATGGTGAGCAGGGGAAACGCCATGCCCCATACGGCGGTGCCCAGGGTATTCCAAAGGTAGTCGCGACGGGTGGCGTGATCTTCGTACTCGGCTTCTTGCGTGGAAAAGCCGCCGCCGTAGACGGCTCCGAGAAGGCGGTTCCACCAGGCATTGACCATGCGGTGGATGGGGCCGGGTTGGCGATCGCGCTCGCGGCGACGGCGTGTGGTCTGGCTGCTGTCGGGACCGCCGGCGTTACGCTGGCTCAGCTCTTGGATTCGTGCGAGCTCCTCGGCGGTGTGCGATGCGGGGAACAGGCCGTTCTCGATGCGTCCGCCCTGTCCGTGCGCCTCGCCCGATACGGTGGGGTTGGCGACGCCATTGCGGCGGGCGATGGCGCGGCGGATGCTATCGAGGGGCGTGATGCTCAAGGCGATTCCTTTCTATTGCTGCGCTCTAGTATAGCCGCGGTTGCGTCCATTCGTGTTTTTGAACAGGTTGTTCAATAATTTCGGCGGGCGGCTGTAATTTGTCGGTAAACGTGCGGTATCCTGTTGAAGTTTTGTGACCCCCCGATGCCGCTTGCGCGGTACCAAGGAGTTTTTACCCATGGATGTCGCTGCGTTTTTGCTGGCTCTTGTGCCGATCATCTGGCTCGTCGTGATGCTGCTGTGCTTTAAATGGCCGGCTTGGAAGGCCGCCATTGGCTCGTTCGCCCTTTCGTGCGTGCTCGCCTTTGCGTGGTGGCATTTGCCCGCGGCGCAGATAGCCACGGCCTCGCTCGAGGGCTTTTTGATGGCCCTGTGGCCCATCGTGCTCGTAATTATCGCCGCGGTGTTCACGTATAACCTGTGTGTGCGCACGGGCGCCATGGACGTGATCGGCAGTATGATCACTTCCATCAGCAGCGATCGTCGTCTGCTGGCGCTGCTCGTGGCTTGGTGCTTCGGCGGTTTTATGGAGGGCATGGCCGGCTTTGGTACCGCTGTTGCCATTCCCGCCGGCATGCTCGCGGGCCTTGGTTTTGAGGCCGTGCCTGCCGTGCTCATTTGCCTGCTGGCCAACGGCGTGCCCACGCCCTACGGCTCCATCGGCATCCCCAC
>CAMQPJ010000200.1 GCA_947003675.1 uncultured Collinsella sp.
GGCCGCTCTTTATGCTGCCCACGTGCCTGGCGTTTATGATCGGGTTCGTGATCCCTTTTATACAGGGCTTCTATCTCTCGTTCTGCCAGTTTATTACCATTAACAACACGCACTTCGTCGGTATCGAGAACTACATGCGTGCACTGTCCGATCCGCAGTTTGCCACGTCGTTCTTCTTTACGGTGGCGTTTGCCTTCCTGTCGACGGTGCTCATCAACGTGATCGCCCTCGCCATCGCGCAGGCGCTCACCCGCAAGGCACTCAAGGGCACCAACATCTTCCGTACGATCTTCTTCATGCCGAACCTGATCGGCGGCATCGTGCTGGGCTACATTTGGCAGATTCTGATCAACTGCCTGCTCTCCAACATAGGCGCCGACCTTATCGCCCTTAACTCTGCTGCTGGCTTCTGGGGACTTATCATCCTGACTCTGTGGCAGCAGGTCGGCTACATGATGATCATCTACATCGCTGGTCTGCAGTCCATTCCGTCCGACTACATCGAGGCCGCCAAGGTCGACGGCGCTACGGCATGGCAGACGTTTTGGAAGGTTAAGATCCCTAACCTGATGCCGACCATCACCATCTGCCTGTTCCTGTCCATCACCAACGGCTTTAAGCTGTTCGACCAGAACCTCGCCCTTACCGGCGGCGCCCCTGCGCACTCCACCGAGATGCTCGCCCTGAACATCTACAACACGTTCTATTCGCGTGCCGGTATCGCATGGCAGGGCATCGGTCAGGCCAAGGCGGTTATCTTCTGCATCCTGGTCGTAGCAATCTCCATGATCCAACTTAAGGCCACGAGGTCCAAGGAGGTGCAGCAGTAATGAAACGCGATAAGGCTATTAACCGCGCGCTCTCGATTTTCTTTACGATTCTGTCGCTCGCGTGGATCTACCCCGTGTTCATGATTGCGCTCAATTCCTTTAAAAAGGGAACTGCAATCAGCACCACCACGGCGTTCGATTTGCTTACGCCTGAGACGTTCAACGGCCTTGCAAACTACGTGCACGCTCTTAACGAGCAGGGCTTTGCTTCGGCGTTTATGTACTCGCTCATCATCACGGTCACGTCGGTCGTTCTGATTTTGGTGTGCTGCTCCATGTGCGCTTGGTACGTAGTGCGCGTCAACAGCAAGATTTCGAACCTCTTCTATTACCTGTTCGTGTTCTCGATGGTCGTGCCCTTCCAGATGCTCATGTTCACGCTGTCCAATTTGGCGGACCGCATCGGCTTCAACACGCCGTTCAACATCTGCTTTATCTACCTTGGCTTTGGCGCGGGCCTGGCGGTCTTTATGTTCGCCGGCTTTGTAAAGAACATCCCGCTCGAGATCGAAGAGGCGGCCATGATTGATGGCTGCAACCCGGTCCAGGTGTTCTTTAAGATCGTCCTCCCCATCATGAAGCCCACCTATCTTTCGGTCGGCATCCTCGAGACCATGTGGGTCTGGAACGACTACCTGCTGCCCTACCTTACGCTCGACTCCACCAAGTACAAGACCATTCCTATCTTGATTCAGTACTTCCGCGGCGGCTACGGCCACGTCGAGCTCGGCCCCATGATGGCCTGCATCATGATGGTCGTTGTCCCCATCGTCATCATGTACATCCTCTGCCAGAAGTACATCATCGACGGTGTGGTGGCAGGTGCCGTCAAGGGCTGATGCCGTAACTGTTTTGCAAGTTTTAGCGGCGCCCCTCAGCGCGGCGCCGCGTATCGAAAGGTAGAGACATGGCCGAGATCGTTCTCAAACATGTTCAGAAGGTGTATCCCAACAACGAGTCCAAAAAGAAGGGCTTCTTTGGCAAAAAGAAGAAGACCGAGGAGAAGAAGCACAACCTCAAGGTTACCGAGGACGGCGTGCTCGCTGTAGAGGACTTTAACCTCACCGTTCACGACCAGGAGTTCATCGTCCTCGTTGGCCCCTCTGGCTGCGGTAAGTCCACGACGATGCGCATGGTCGCCGGCCTGGAGGACATTACCTCGGGCGACGTGCTCATCGACGGCAAGCGCGTCAACGACGTCGCTCCCAAGGACCGCGACATCGCCATGGTGTTCCAGAGCTATGCTCTGTACCCCAACATGACGGTGTACGAGAACATGGCGTTTACGCTTGAGCTCAAGAAGGTCCCCAAGGACGAGATCGACCGCAAGGTTCGCTCCGCTGCCGAGATCCTGGGTATTACCGAGTATCTCGACCGTAAGCCCAAGGCGCTCTCCGGCGGTCAGCGTCAGCGCGTCGCCATCGGCCGCGCCATCGTGCGTGACCCCAAGGTCTTCCTGATGGACGAGCCGCTGTCCAACCTGGACGCCAAGCTCCGTAACCAGATGCGTGCCGAGCTCATCAAACTGCGTCACGAGATCAAGGGCACGTTCATCTACGTCACCCACGATCAGACCGAGGCCATGACTCTCGGCGACCGCATCGTGGTCATGAAGGACGGCGTCGTCCAGCAGATCGCTACGCCGCAGGAGGTTTTCAGCCATCCCGCGAACATCTTCGTCGCCGGTTTTATCGGCGTGCCGCAGATGAACTTCTTCGATGCCCAACTGGTGCGCTCGGGCGACGGCTTTACCGTCAAGACCGAGGATATGAACGTGGCGCTCGCTCCCGAGACCTGCGCTCAGCTTGCTCTCAACTGGGACGACGGCGACGTGAAAGAGATCACGGCCGGCGTGCGCCCCGAGCAGATTCTGCTTGCCGACAAGGGCGAGGAGGGTGCGCTCCAGGGCACCGTCGAGGTGACCGAGCTCATGGGCTCGACCGAGCATGTCCACGTGACCGCTCCCGACGGCCAGTTTGTCCTGATTATCCCCGTCGTCGACCTCGAGGCCAAGGGTGCGCTCAAGGCTGGCGACACCATCTGGTTCAAGTTCGAGAAGAACGCGACCCATCTCTTCGATAAGGTCTCTGGCAAGAACCTTATCTAGGCCCGATCCAATCAGGCCCTCCTTTTGGGCGACTGCGGCTTTGCCATCCTTTTGCCGTGGTCACATATAAGGCTTCCCTCCCGTCCACTGGGCGAGAGGGAAGCCTTTCTTTATGACGGGGTTGTCCATCTGTCAGTTTGTCTTGATCTGTAACAGGTAGGACCGTTTTGGCCGAATAGGTGTTACAGATTGAGACGATTTAGTCGAGGCGGCTCACAGGGGCAACGCACGGGCACAAAAAACGGAGCCGTGTTGCCACGACTCCGTTCCTCAAGAGGATGGTAAGGGGAATGGGTTAGTCCAGGTGCCAAATCTCGTCGTTGTACTGGGAGATCGTACGGTCGGACGAGAAGGTGCCGGCGTTGGCGATGTTGATCAGCGCCTTGCGCATCCAGGCATCCTGGTCCTCGTAGTCGGCCAGCACGCGCTCCTTGGTCTGGATGTACTCTTCAATATCGAGCAGGGCCATAAACCAGTCCTTGCCCTTGATGTCATCGTGCAGACGCTGCA
>CAMQPJ010000201.1 GCA_947003675.1 uncultured Collinsella sp.
TACTGCGGCAGCATCTCCATGCGCACGCGCGGCTTGCCCTTGTCAAACGCCACGACAACGCCGTCGGGATTAAAGGCGTCAATCATCTTGAGGAACATATTCAAAAAGCCAAAGATCGCGTTGGTGGGACGACCGTCCGGCGCGTTCATGGTGGGCGGCACGGCGTGGAAGGCGCGGTGCATGAGCGAGTTGCCGTCGATGACGGCAAAGGTACGGCGCTTGTCAGACATATTGAATACCTCGCTTTGGGCTGAGCACGGTTTGCTCACACCAGTTTACACGCTCCCCGCCCCACGGCCACCGCACATCAGGCTTCCCTGCCGCCGCGGGCCCGCGCGTGATACGATGGCTCACGGTACATCAACCAGCACGATCGATCCGAAAGGAGCCTGCGTCATGGAGCGTCCCTGCGCATGGAAAAAGTACACGCCACAGCAGATCGAGGAGCTCGAGGAGCTTTGCCGCGGCTATAAGCAGTTTTTGAGCGAGAACAAGACTGAGCGCCTGTGCGTCAAGACCGGTATCAAGATGGCCGAGGAGGCGGGCTACGTCAATCTGGAGACCGTGATCGCCGAGGGCCACGCGCTCAAGGCCGGCGACAAGGTGTACGCCGCCAATCACGGCAAGGACCTCATGCTCGTCAACCTGGGCACCGCCCCGCTCGAGCAGGGCTTTAACATCCTGGGCGCCCACGTGGACTCGCCGCGCCTGGACCTTAAGCAGAACCCTGCCTTCGAGGCCGGCGACATGGCCTACCTCGACACGCACTACTACGGCGGCGTCAAGAGCTACCACTGGGTGGCCTCCCCGCTCGCACTCGTCGGCGTCATCTGCAAAAAGGACGGCACCACCGTCGACATCAACATCGGCGACAAGGCGGACGACCCGGTCTTCACCATCTCCGACCTGCTGATCCACCTCTCGAGCGAGCAGATGGCCAAGCCCGCCAAGGACGCCGTCGATGCCGAGATCCTCGACGTGATCGTGGGCGGCCGCCCCGTCAAGTTTGACGAGGACGACAAAGACGCCCCCAAGGAGCCCGTCAAGCAGATGTTCCTTGACATCCTCAAGGAGCAGTACGACGTCGAGGAGGAGGACTTCCTCTCCGCCGAGATCGAGGTCGTGCCCGCCGGCCCGGCCCGTGACATGGGCCTCGACCGCTCCATGATTCTGGGCTATGGCCACGACGACCGCGTCTGCGCTTACCCCTCCATGCTCGCCCAGATCAACGTCGCCAACGTGGAGCGCACGAGCATCACACTCATCGTCGACAAGGAGGAGATCGGTTCCGTGGGTGCCACCGGCATGACGAGCCGCTTCTTCGAGAACACCGTCGCCGAGATCATGACGCTCGCCGGCGAGGATAGTCCGCTGGCCCTGCGCCGCGCGCTCGCCCACAGCCGCATGCTTTCCTCCGACGTGTCCGCCGGTTTCGACCCGGGCTATGCCGGCAAGTTCGAGACCAAGAACGCCGCCTTCATGGGTCGCGGCCTGTGCTTTAACAAGTACACGGGCAGCCGCGGCAAGGGTGGCTCCAACGACGCCGACGCCGAGTACGTGGCCCTCGTCCGCGACATCATGGACGAGGCCGGCGTGGACTTCCAGACCTGCGAGCTCGGTCGCGTCAACGCGGGCGGCGGCGGCACCATCGCCTACATCATGGCCAAGTACGGCATGAACGTCATCGACTCCGGCGTTGCCGTCCTGTCCATGCACGCCCTGTGGGAGGTCGCCAACAAGGCCGACATCTACGAGGCCTATCGCGGCTACAAGGCCTTCATCGAGCGCGCCTAACCAACCCTTCATCAGTTGCGGTGAAATACGGACTAAACTGGCCCATAAACGGCCAAAACAGACCGTATTCCACCGCAACTTTTTTGGCAGAGGAGCGTCCATGCTGCAGGTCATCATTTCGCCCGCCAAGCAAATGCGCGCGGCCCAAGATGCTTTTGAAATCCTGGGCATTCCACCCTTTGTGCGCGAGACAGCTCGCCTCCACCGCGCACTGCTAGATATCGAGCGGGATGAAGGCAGCGGCGGCCTGCAGGCGCTGTGGAACGTAAGCGACAGGCTGCTTACAACGTGCCTGGATACGCTTCATGAATTTATGCCCGTCCTGAGCGATGCCGACCTCGCCGATCCCGATATCGCGCGTCACCTCTCCCCTGCCGTCATGTCCTATCACGGCATTCAATACCAGAGCATGGCGCCCGAGGTGATGGATTCCGCGCAGCTCGCATGGCTGCAAGACCATCTATGGATACTCTCGGGACTCTACGGATGTGTGCGCCCCCTTCATGCCGTTGAACCGTATCGGCTGGAGATGGGCGCGAAGCTTGCCGTCGACGGTGCCCGAGACCTCTACTCGTTTTGGGGCGACAAGCTCGCACGGGCTATCGCTCCGGCAGGATCCAACGCTACGATCGTTAACCTTGCCAGCACGGAATACGCCAAAGCCGTTCTACCCTGCCTCACCACCGACGCCACGGTCGTCACATGTCTCTTTGGCGAAGGCGTCCGCAACGGCAAGCCCATCCAGCGCTCGACCGCCAGCAAAAAGGCGCGCGGCTCCATGGTGCGCTGGATGGCAGAAAACAAGCTCGAGGATGCAAGCGAACTCACCGCGTTCGACGTTGGTTATCGTCACTTTCCCGAGCTTTCAGACAAAAACACCCTGGTATTCATGAACGTTCAGGCACAATAGGCCCGCCGTTTCCAAACACCCCGTTACTCCGCCAAGCCATCAGCCTTAGCGATCTCGCTCGTCGAGCCATCTTGATAAGTAACCTTGACATGCTCCACCTCGGACACCTTGACGCCCGATGGGGGCTCCAGGCGCCATTCCGTCAGCGCGATATCCATCGTCGTGGGCACATCCCCTTGATCTTTGAGCTCGACCGACAGCGTCTTAAGCGACGCATCGAAGGTCACGCGCTCGATCTCTTCACCAGGAATGGAGCCACCGCTCAGCTGCAGCTGAACAAACTCGTCGCGCGGATACCAATAGTCGCCCGGCGCGGCAACGGTATTGTCGCCCGCGACCTTCACTGTCATGATCGGCAGGGCATCGTCGGCCTCAAACTCCCAGGCAGCGCCGCCGCGACCACCAAACGTCCAGATACAAAAGGCAATCACCAGCACGGCAAGCACCGCAAAACCAATCGCGACAAGGCCATGGTGCGCGCGGCTTTCCTCGGCCGATACATCCCATTGCGTCTCTCGATATAGATGCTTGTCTTCCATGTTCGCCTCCCCACAGGCACGCTCGTTGGCCCAATCGTACCCATTCAGGCTATACTTGAGCCCATGACATAACGGGGAGCTTGCAGGACAAGACGGCAGGCTGAGATTGGGCGCGCCCGCCCTGACCCGCAAACCTGATATGGGTAATGCCAACGAAGGGAGCCGTGCCAATGAGCACACAGACCGAGCCCAAGCTCGTC
>CAMQPJ010000202.1 GCA_947003675.1 uncultured Collinsella sp.
CCCCACAAAATTTTTTTACAAACCCGCGCCGCTCACTCCCGTGGGGCGCGGGCGCTTTTTTTTTAATTATTTTTTGGGGGGGGGGGGGCCCCCGCGCAGCGTCGACCCGTTAGGCGAAGACAATTAAGTTGTCTCGATGAATCGCGGGCTTCTCGGCCAGGTCTGCCAGCAGGCGGTTGCCGGCGATCTGGTCCTGGCGGCGGCCGGCAGCAAGCTCCATCACGTCCGAATCGGCCTCGGCGATACCGCGGGCGACAACCATACCGCTCGGATCGCACACATCGAGCACATCGCCCTCGGCAAACTCGCCATCGACCTCGCGAATACCCACCGCGAGCAAGGACGAGCCACGGCTGACCAGCGCCTTCGCGGCACCGCCGTCAACCGTTACCGAGCCATGTGCCTTGTCACCCAGCGCGATCCACAGCTTGCGCGGCGCAATATCCAGGCGCTCCGCCGGCGGGTCGAACAGCGTGCCCACGCTCTCGCCGCGGGCCAGACGCACGAGCGCATCGGGTTCCTCGCCCGAGCAAATCACGCTCTGAATGCCGGCCGTCATCAAAATGCGGCTCGCGCGAATCTTGGTGATCATGCCGCCCGTACCCACCGACGTCGAAGAATCTCCCGCCGAGGCAATGATCTTGGCATCGATCTTATGCACGACCGGGACAAACTCGGCCGTCGGATCCTCATGCGGATTGGCGGTGTAGAGGCCGTCGATGTCCGAAAGCGTCACGCACAGGTCCGCCGAAACCAGGCAGCTCACGAGGGCCGCGAGTGTATCGTTGTCGCCGAACTTGATCTCGTCGACGGTGACGGTGTCGTTTTCGTTGACGACCGGCACCACGCCCAGCTCCACCAGGCACAGCAGGGCGTCACGCGCGTGCAGGTAGGATGTACGGCGCGCCGTGTCGTGGCGTGTGAGCAGCACGAGCGAGGTGAGTAGGTCACGCGCATGGAACTCCTCGTCGTAGGCCGACGAGATGATGCACTGGCCGGCCGAAGCGCATGCCTGCAGGCTCGGCAGATCGCCAACCGGTTTGCGGTCGAAGCCCAGCACGGGATAGCCACAGGCAATGGCGCCGGAGCTCACCACGACCAAGCGCCAGCCGAGCTTGCGCAGGGCCGCGGCCTGATCGGCCAGGCCACCGATAAACGCACGGTTGACCTTACCGTCGGCACCCACCACCGTGGACGAGCCGATCTTTACCACCATCGTTTTATAAGAAGTCGTCATACGTCAAACCAATCGAGTGTTGAGCAGGCGGGCGAACGGGCGAACGGGAATATGGTCCGTTTTCCTCCGTCCCCTTCGGATCATTTTGCCCAGGGGAAGGCCGAAGCCGCGGCCATGTTCTTGCGCACGAGCTCGTCGCGCACCTGGGCCAAGCCCTGTTCCATGCCCACCACGTAGGTCTGCGGATACAGGAAGCGCTTGAAAGCCGCGTCCAGATGATCGAGCGCCCAAGCACAGCGCTCGCGCGCATCCTCGATGCTCTCGCGAGGAGCCACCGCGCTGCCGTCGCGCACAATCGGCACCAGCAGCTCACGATACTCAAGCTCGGACACATCGGTCACCAGCGCCGCATCGTTTACGGCCACGAGGGTATTACCGCGCGCGGCGCCCTCCCCTGCCAGATGGTCCTCGTCATAGATCATGTCGCAGACCGGGCCGCCAAAGCCGTCGTAATAGCGGCGCACACGCTGCACGCCCGGAATCGTGCGCTTGTAGGGCTGCTCGGAAAGCTTCACCACCGGCGTCCACGGTTCCGCGTCGCTCGCGCGGCGGGCCGAAAGCTTGTACACGCCGCCCAGCGCCGGCTGATCGTAGCAGGTCGCAAGCTTGGTACCCACGCCAAAGCTGTCGATGGGCGCGCCCTGGTCGAGCAGTGACTGAATCGTGTACTCATCCAGGTCGTTGGACACCGAGATTCCCACATAAGGCAGGCCCTCGGCATCGAAACGACCACGGACATACTTGGAGAGCTTGGCCAAGTCGCCCGAGTCGATGCGAATGGCCGACAGGCGCTCGCCCGCCGCCTCCATCTCCTTGGCAACCGTAATGGCATGCTCGCAGCCCTCGCGCACATCGTACGTGTCGATGAGCAGCGTGCAATTCTTGGGGCTCGACTTGGCAAACGCACGGAAGGCCTCGAGCTCGGAGTCAAAGCTCATCACCCAGCTGTGCGCGTGTGTGCCAAAGACGGGAATACCGTAGCGGCGACCGGCGAGCACATTAGACGTAGAGGAACAGCCGGCAACGTAGCTCGCGCGCGCGACGGCCAGGCCGCCATCGGGACCCTGGGCACGGCGCAGGCCAAACTCGGCCACGGGACGACCGTCGGCCGCCAACACCACGCGCGCCGTCTTGGTGGCGACAAGCGTCTGGAAGCCGACGATGTTGAGCAGCGCGGTCTCGAGCAGCTGGCACTCCAGCGACGGGCCGGTGACGCGCACCATGGGCTCGCGCGGAAAGACGAGCTCGCCCTCGGGCACGGCGTCAATGTTCACGTGCGCACGGAAGTTGCGCAGGTAGTCGAGGAATGCAGGCTTAAACATCGCGCCGCCGGCCGGAGCCTGGAGCGAAGCTAAATAGTCGATGTCCTCGGGCGTAAAGCGCAGGTTCTCGACAAGCTCGGGCAGCTCGGCGGTGCCGCACATGACGGCATACGCGCTGCCAAAGGGATGGTCGCGGTAAAACGCCGTAAAACAACCCTGCTCATTGGCCTTGCCGCTCTCCCACAGGCCCTGGGCCATAGTGAGTTCGTACAGATCGGTGAGCATTGCGATGTCGGTGGGATGCGAGATGTCGGTCAAAGCCATGGGGCGACCTTTCGGATGTGTTGTGCAGAGGTTGAGGGTTGGGCGAGGCGGACGTACGGGCATGGAGCCCGGCGTGAACAGGTTAGTGCAGGCCCATGCTGCCCGTGATCGTGTAGACCATAAAGACGATAAACGCGATGAGGGCGAGCACGATGATGATTTTTTGAGCCGGAGCCATGCCGGGGATCTCGTTCTCGCCCGTAGGCTCCTTGGAGGTGACCATGCGCTGGGCAAAGGTCATCTCGTCACGGCTCGGTCTGGGCTCGACGGGCTTGGGACGAGCGGCCTTTTTAGGCTGAGGTTTGGGTGCGGTGGGTGCGGGCTTCGCAGCGGCAGGCTTGGGTGCAGGCGCGGGCTTGGGCGCGGGCGCGGGCGCAACCTTCGCAGCGGCCTCCTCGGCCTTCTCGCGCTCGGCACGCAGGGCGGCCAGCTCCTCACGCTCGCGGCGCGCCTCTTCCTGGGCCTCGCGACGAGCCTTCTCGGCGCGGAGCTCTTCCAACTCGGCGCGCTCCTCGGCAGACAGTGGTTGGGACTCAAGCTCGGCCATGGTATTGCCCTTTCTTTTTAAAAAAAGCCGCCGACACAATGTCAGCGGCTTATCAAATCCAAGGGTGGAG
>CAMQPJ010000203.1 GCA_947003675.1 uncultured Collinsella sp.
AACCTTCGATATCCCCCACCCCACCGGCGAATGGGAACCCACGCCCCTCGCCTAAGACTAGTCATTGGGGACGTTCTTAAACGACTAGTCATTGGGGACACTCTTCACAAATGACCCCTTGGGGACGGAGGAAAACAGATCGTTTCGCTCGCCACCGACGCCCGTGCAACACCGCTCGCCAAAAAGAACGCCCAATTACTACGATGGACCGCAAACCTCCGACCATCGGCTCAATGTGGAAAATAAAACCGCAGGTAGAAGCGTTGACGATTTGCTCAAAACCGCCGATTAGTCAGTAGGTTCAACTTCATCGTAGTAATTGGGCATGTTATTTGGCAGCGCCGGCAAAGACTGTCCCAAACGACTAGTCGTTTAAGAACGTCCCCAATGACTACCAAAAGCTTGACTAGTGGCGGCGAGCGTTGAGCTCACCGGCCAGTTCGTCAAGGGTGATACCGTAGCGCTCGAGCGTTACGAGCAGGTGGTAGACCAGGTCGCCGACCTCGTAGCGGATGTGGTCGTGATCGTTATCCTTGCAGGCCATGATGACCTCGCTCGCCTCCTCGGCAAGCTTCTTGAGCAGCTCGTCCTCGACGTCGGTCAACAGACGAGCGGTATAGCTCTCCTGTGGCGACGCATCGCGACGACCGTGAATCACCTCGGCCAGACCCGTCAACGTCTCGCCGATATTTCCATCCTGAACATTTGCGGTGCGCACACCCATAGTTCAATCCTTTCCGTTTTACCGAGCGTCCAACAGGGTGCCCGCCTTAGGCGAGTTTCTTAAAGAAGCAGGTACGGTTGCCGGTGTGGCAGGCCGGGCCCGGAGAGTCAACCTTAACCAGTAGCGTATCGCTATCGCAGTCGGCCCAGAGTTCCTTAATCTCCTGCATATTGCCGCTCGTCGCGCCCTTGTTCCAGAGCTCCTGGCGGCTGCGACTCCAAAACCACGTGGTCCCGGTCTTGAGCGTCAGCCCCACCGACTCCTCGTTCATCCAAGCAACCATAAGCACCTCACCAGTGTCATACTGCTGAACCACACAAGGAATCAGCCCACTGGCGTCGTATTTAAGATCCGCTGGAGTAGTAATTTCTTCCATTTCAATTCCCCAATTTAAACATCGCCGGTCGGCGAGGGTTGTCCAGGTACCGCAGGTTGCCGCGAAAGAGGAGCGACGCGTACTTTGGTACGCGAGCGACGGTTTGAGCGGCAAGATGCGGTGCCTGGGCAAGCCGCAGCGCAGCCCGCAGCACTAGAAGTCCAACCTCACAGGGATGCCTTGAGAAGCCATATACTCTTTGACTTCGCGAATGCTGAACGTCCCAAAGTGAAAGACGCTGGCTGCCAGCACGGCATCGGCCTCGCCCTCGATCACGCCCTCGGCAAAATGTTCGAGCGTGCCCACGCCGCCGCTCGCGATGACGGGAATCGGCACCGCGCGCGCCACGGCACGGGTGAGTGCCAGGTCGAAGCCAGCCTTGGTGCCGTCGCGATCCATACTGGTGAGCAAGATCTCACCGGCGCCGCGACGAGCCGCCTCCTCGGCCCACGCCACCGCGTCGATACCCGTGGCGTTGCGGCCGCCCGCCGTAAAGACCTCCCACTTATCGGCGCCCGGCTCCCCGGGCAGCCCCACGCGTTTGGCATCGATCGCCACGACTACGGCCTGGCTGCCAAACGCCGCGGCAGCCTGGCTGATCAGCGACGGATCGCGCACGGCGGCAGAGTTAAGCGACACCTTGTCGGCGCCGGCGGCAACCATGGTCCGCATGCCCGCCAAGTCGCGAAAACCGCCGCCCACGGTATAGGGGATGGCGAGCTCCTCGGCCGCATGCGCCGCCATCTCGATGGTCGTCGCACGATTGTCGCTCGTGGCGGTAATGTCCAGAAAGACAACCTCGTCCGCACCCTCGCGGTCGTAGGCGCGCGCCAGCTCCACCGGGTCGCCCGCATCGCGCAGGCTCACAAAGTTGACGCCCTTGACCACGCGGCCGTCCTTAACATCCAGACAGGGAATCACGCGTTTGGTAAGCATGGGCTACTCCTCCCCTCGGACGGCGTCCAGTGCCTGGGCCAACGTAAAGTTGCCCTCGTAGAGCGCGCGACCGGTAATGGCACCTTCAATCGCGTCCTCACCCACCGCGGCCAGTGCGCGGATGTCGTCGAGCGTCGAGATGCCGCCCGACGCCACGACGGGAAAGCCCGCGACCTCGGCCACGTGGCGATACGTCGCCACGTCGATGCCCGTCTGCATGCCGTCGCGCGCGATGTCGGTGTACACCAGGTGCTTGAAGCCCAGCTCGGTGAGCTGTGCCACGGCATCGTCGAGTGACACGCCCGCGCCATCACGCCAGCCGTTCACCTTGACCTGACCGTCGCGCGCGGCGATGTCTGCCACCAGCAACTCACCAAAGCCTTGGGCCGCCACCTCGGCAAAACCCGGCTCGGTCACGAGCACCGTGCCCAGTGCGATGCGACGCGCGCCGTAGCCGGCCAACTCGTCGATGCGTGCAAGCGAGCGAACGCCGCCGCCCACGTCCACAGACAGACCGTCGATGCCGCAGATGCCCTTAATCGCCGCCGAGTTGGCAGCGCACGTGTCCTCGTCCTCGCCAAAGGCAGCAGACAGGTCGACGACGTGCACCCAGCTCGTACCCTGCGCGGCAAATGAGCGGGCGACTGCCACGGGGTCGTCGGAATATACCTTGCAGCGGCTGCGGTCACCGCGCTCCAGGCGCACGACCTTGCCACCGATCAGATCGATTGCGGGAAACAGGATCATCGGCCGGCCTCCTCGACGATGTTGACGAAGTTCTTAAGGATGCGCTGACCCAGCGCGGAGGATTTCTCGGGATGGAACTGGCAGCCCCACACGTTGCCGTGGCGCACGATGCACGGGAAACTCCGCGTATAGTGCGTGCGCGCCAGCACATCGGCGGCATCGGCATCGTCGGCCACCGCATAGCTGTGGGTGAAATACATGTTGGCACCCTCGGCAAAACCGGCAAGCAGTGGATCGGCCGCACCGGCGGGCGTCATGTGCACCTGGTCCCAGCCCACGTGCGGCACCTTCAGGCGACTCGATTTCAAGCGCGTGCACGAGCCACGCATAATACCCAGGCCATCGGCCCAGGGACCGCCAGCCTGCTCGGGGGTGTTGCCATCGGCAACCGCGCCCTCGTCCGCAGGCACGCCCTCGTTGCCGCGCTCGAAAAATAGCTGAAGGCCCAGGCAGATACCGAGCAGCGGAGTTCCGGCGGCGACGGCATCGAGCACCGCATCCGCCTCGCCGCTCTGGCGCATAAAGGCGATCGCGTCATAGAACGCGCCCACGCCCGGGATGACCAGGCCGTCGGCATTGCGGATCTGCTCCGGATCGTCCGACGTGCAGGCAGCGGCACCAGCGCGCGCAA
>CAMQPJ010000204.1 GCA_947003675.1 uncultured Collinsella sp.
CTCTTAAGATAGGAATCGAGTGCGCTCATGGGCTCGTCGAACATAAAAATGCCCGGGTGTGCCGCCACCATGCGGGCAAGCGCCACACGTTGCTGCTGACCGCCCGAGAGTCGCGCGGGATAGCGGTCGGCAAAATCCGCCAGACCGAAAATGCCCAGATAGCGCTCGGCGAGCTTTTTGCGCGCGGCGGCGTCGCCCGCATCCTTTACGCCGGCGCATACGTTATCGGCCACCGTCATGTTGGGAAACAGCTGATAGTTTTGGAACAACAGGGCGCATTTTCGCTCCTGGGGGGACAGGTTGATGCCCGCCGCCGAGTCAAAAAAGGTCACGCCGTTGACGGCGATCTTGCCCTCGTCGGGCGTCTCCACGCCAGCGATGCAGCGCAGCGTACAGCTCTTGCCGCAACCCGAGGCGCCCAGCAGCGCCACGCGCTCCTCGCCGGCCTCAAGCTGCATGTCGAGCATAAACCCGGGATAACGTTTCTTAATATCCAAAACGAGCGACATAGCTTATCGACCTCCCTGCGGCGCCGCATCATCGCGCATAAGCTCGACCAGCGCCTCGCGATCGATACGCAGGGCATCGCCGCCCGCCGGGTCGAGTGAATCGCCCTGTCCGGCGAGATCTTTGGCCTGCTTACGTTCCGCACGGGAAAGGCCACGCTCGCGGTATTTTTGCGAATGCGCCGTGTACATGTTGATGAACAGGATGACTAGGAAGCTGAACGCTATTACGACCACGACCCAAAAGAGGGCCACCGACGTATTGCCGCCCATCCACTCAAAATAGATGGCGATGGGAATGGTCTGCGTAATACCGGCGTAGTTGCCCGCAAAGAACAGGGTGCAGCCAAACTCGCCCATTGCGCGGGCAAAGGCGAGCACCGTGCCGGCGGCAATCGAGGGCCAGCCGAGCGGCATCATAAGCCTGGTAAAGATGCGGCGCTCGGACCATCCCAGGGTTCGCGCCGCATCGAGCATCTGCGTGTCGAGGCTCTCGAAGGCTCCGAGCGCCGTGCGGTAGACGAGCGGGAACGACACCACCACGGCAGAGATCACCGCCGCCGGCCAGGTAAAGACAACCGAGATACCGTGCGCGATGAGCCACTGGCCCACCCCGGTCGAGCGGCCAAACAGCATAAGGAGCAGAAAGCCGCAGACCGTGGGCGGCAGCACCATAGGAATCGTAAAGACCGAATCGAGCAGGCCCTTGATGCGACTCGTCGTACCCATGGTCTTCCATGCGGCAAACAGGCCCAGCGCAAAGGAGATCAGCAGGGCAAGGCCGCTCGTTTTAATGGACACCCAAAGCGGGCGATAGTCGATGTCGCCCAAAAAGGAGGCCAGAGAGGTCAAGGGCCCCTGCTCATCCCGCAACACGACGGACGATGCTTCTACCATTTGAGCGCTATCAAGCCAACGCGCGCCGCCCTTGGCATCACCCGAGGCTGATGCAATCACCACATAGCGGTCCCCATCCGCACCGCGCTCGTCAAAGCCATAGGTATACCCGCCGGCATCAAACGTTGTTTCCGCCGTGACATACCAAGGAAGATCCACGTCCCCTAGCTGCGCACCTCCCATGCAGTTTGCGCTGTCGAGCTTACAGACGAGGGCCTTGAGACCCGATACGCACTCGTTATCCTGCGGATCAAATCCATACTTCTCGACCGCCTTGGGCGATATCCACACCACAACGCGATCGGCAGCAGGCGCCACTACAAGGTCCACGTCCTCGTCAACGGGAAACCGGTAGCCCTCAGGCTGGCCCTCCATGGCACGAGCGGTCCCCCTGGCCAACCGCTCAAAACCCTCGATCCCATAGGAAAGCCCATGAGCGGTCGCAGCAACCTGGGCCCCGTCCTCAGTGTCCCCAGCAAACGCAAATCCTGGCACCCAGCAAAGCGCGAAGGTCAAAGCACAGGCGACAAGCATGCGGAATCTATTAAGCACGAAAAGCTCCAAGCGAATACAAGGACGGAGTGAAACATAAAACGATGGAATTATCGCGCCAAGCCGCTCTACGCGGAAAGCTCAAAGCCGTACTTGGCCCAAATCTTCTGGGCTTTCTTGTTGGTCAGGCAGAAGTCGATGAACGCCTTGGCCTCGTCGGCGTGCTCGGAGCTCTCGGCAACGGCACCCGGATACACGATGGGCTTGTGCGAATCCTCGGGGCACACGAAGGCCTCCTCGATGCCGTCATAGCGGAAGATGTCGGAGCTGTAGACAAAACCGGCCACGCAGTCGCCCGTGGACACGTAGGCGGCAGCGGTACCGACCTTGTCGGCCAGCGCGACCTTGTCGGCGATCTCGGGCGCGTACTCGCCGTCATCGCCCTCGGTGCCGGTGTAGAGGCCCACGGAGGCCAGGGCCTGGTTGGCATACTTGCCAGCGGGAACAGTCTTAGCGTCGCCAATGGCGATCTTGCCGTCCAGATTCGCGACGGCGGCGATGGCCTCGACCTTGGTGGCGGAGCCCTCGGCGCGAATGATCACGAGGTCGTTGACGAACATGTCCTCACGCGTATCGACGTCGGCGAGCTCGGCGGTCTCAGCGTCATCCATGGTGCCCTTGGAAGCGGTAATGAGCACGTCGACGGCGGCACCGGCGCGCATCTGCTCGACAAGGTCGCCGGAGGCCTTAAACTGCGTGTCTGCAAACGTGGTGCCGGTCTGCTCTGTGTAGAGCTCCTGAACCTCGGGCAGAGCCTTCTCGAGCGAGTTGGCGGCAAAGACCTGCAGCTCGACAGCCTTCTTGGAAGATGCCCTAGCAGAACCGGCATCGGATCCGGCCGGCTCGGACGTCTTGCCGCCCGAGCAGCCGGCAAGACCAAGGCCGGCAGCGGCGACAGCAGAAAGCGAGACGAATCCGCGACGAGAAACCATATCGAACATATTCAACCCTTTCGGACCTTGTGCCCGGGTACCCCACCGCGGGCTTTAATCTGCAATCAGATTATACTTTTGCGCGAATAATGTTAGTGAGAAATTATTCTCGCCTGAGAATATAGTTTCGAGTTACCGTACACCTCGGCGTCGATTCGGCGGAAAACAAAAGCGGAGCGACCGATAAGGTCGCCCCACCGCAGGTAAATAGCTTAGTTGGTATGTCCGCCGCCCGCTGTCATCTGAGCCGCGTGCTCCAGCTGGTCCGCTATGGCCTCCCAGCTTTCGCGGGCGGCCTTCGTGGAACCGGGAAAGTTTACGACAAGTGTATGACCTCGTTGCATGCAAATAGCACGCGAGAGCATAGCGCGGCGCGTCTTGGTCATCGAGTACGCACGAATTGCCTCTGCAATACCCGGCACATCGCGGTCGCAGACGGCACGCGTCGCCTCGGGCGTCACATCGCGCATCGAAAGCCCCGTGCCGCCGCAGGTGAGCACGACATTGGCGTG
>CAMQPJ010000205.1 GCA_947003675.1 uncultured Collinsella sp.
ACCAGGCTCAACACGGAGGCTCCGCACAAAACGCCTGCCAGTACACGGCGCGTCGCTTTATTACTCTGCTTAGATTTGTCTGAATTTGCTTTCATCGATGTCTCCTCCCCAAGAGACCGCGATCTTGCTCTTTCACTATCAAACGTATCTGCGCAATCTGTAATTGCGCACGTTTAGTGTACATATTGTAACGATTGTTTAGACATCCGAGCAATAAAACCGACATTTTTGTAGCGGATTCTCAATTCTCTTGACATTTGCTCAGATTTACCTTCGTTTATTCGCTATCTATTATTTGTTTCTACTGGTAATTAAGCTGCACATCATTTTTTAATGGCATTAGATTTATTTGCACAAATTTTTGCTCAAGAGCAAACATACCGCTCACGGTCGAAAATCGACCGTGAGCGGTAGGTCATCAACCGGAAGGAATATCCTACCAAATTGATGAGAATATATTTAACCCATCGGCGGTTAGAAGCGTAATGCTCAGACAACCATATTTGAATTTACGCGCAGATTTTAGGCATCAATTCGCCCAAATCGCCTGAGGCCACCACAAAGGTGCCTGTCCCCTTTGTGGTGATTCTGCCCCAGCGCTACAGCAGATGTTCCTCGATAAAGATCGCGATGCCGTCTTCGTCGTTGCTCGCGGTTACAAAATCGGCGGCGGCGCGGGTGGCGGCGCTGCCGTTTACCATAGCCACGCCCACGCCGGCGTCAGCCACCATGCGGGTGTCGTTATCGGCATCGCCAAACACGCAAATGTCCTGGAGCTCCATGTCGTTGAGCTCCGCCACGCACACAAGGCCGCGCGTCTTGGACACGCGCGGGTCCATGAACTCGTAGAGCCACTGCGTGGTTTGCAGAGACGCCGCCTTAACAGTGTCATCGGCAAACGTCGACGCCCGCTCAATCACCCGCGGCATTACCTCGGGCGCCATGGTAAACATCACCTTGGGCTGCGGCTCGCGCAAGAACTCGGCAAAATCGACCACCTGGTAGGGTACGCCGTCGACGCGCGACAGGTGCTCGACGCACGCGTTGCTCTCGGGCACGTAGAACACGCCGTCTCGGGGGCAGACGGGCGTTGCCGGAAGGTTCGCCATGCGCTTGCAGATGCGCGCGATGGTCTCGCCCGGCAGCGGATAGCTCAGCTCGTTGATGTCGTGCGCGCGGTCGATGACCTCGGCGCCGCCGCAGCCCACGAGCACGTCCACCAGGCCTTCGATGCCCCAGAGCTCGTACATGGCCTCGGTCGCGTGGGCGTCACGCCCGGTGCACAGGCCAAAGAGCACGCCGCGCTCGCGCAGGGCGCGGATCGCCGCCACGGTGCGCGGGGACACCGTGTGCTGGCTCGTGAGCAGCGTGCCGTCGATATCGCAGAACACGGCTTTGATGTGGCTGAAGGTGGCGTCCACGGGGGTCTTTCTGGGTTGTGCGGCGGTGTGGGGTGTGGTCGTGAGCGGCGTACATGGTATACCAAGGCGCAGACGCGGCCTGCCAAAGCAAAACCACCACAAAGGTGCCTGGCCCCTTTGTGGTGGCCGGATCCGCAGAGGGGCTTGACTCGCAGGATGGCCTGGCCCAGAGCGCAAACCATCACAACATTCGACGTTTTTCGGCAAAATCGCGATTTTCATCGAATGTTGTGATGGTTTCTTACTGCTTTACGGCACGTTCCAAGTGATTGCGTCCAAACAGCAGCAGCGCCGCGGGAACCGCCGTCACGACCATGCCTGCCCCCACGAGTGTCCGTTGTACGCCAAATGTTGCCGCCAGCCACGGTGCAACCGCCAGAGGGGCCACGCCGGCGAACATGTTGCCAAAGCCCATGACCGAGTTGACGCGACCGAGCTGCTCGAGCGGAGCCGTCGTTTGCACGATGGTGTTGTGGAGCGGGTTGACGACACCCCAAGCTATGCCCAGGGCGACCTGGCCGACAAAGGCCACACCCACGTACGGTGTCCCCACATAGAGCAGGCTTCCCAGACCCACAGACATAAGCGCCACGAGCAGCGTTTTAAGGTTGACCAGGTGCGGCGGCAAGCGGAGCGCGACCACGGCGCCCAGCACCGCGCCCACGCCCGAGGCCGACGAGAGCCAGCCCATCCACTCAACGCCGACGTGCAGGACATCGCGGTAGAAGAACGACTCCAGCGGATCGAAAGCACCGTAGCCAAAGTTCGAAAGAAAAATGATGCAGAAAAGTAGCGCGAGGACGCTGTTGGTGAAGACTGTCTTGATGCTGGCTGCGAAGGTGGCGCGGGTGGATGTGCTGGGGTTGGAGCTTTGTCCCGCACGCTCCCCTTCCTCTGCCGAATCGGCATCCGCATCTCCGGCGACATGGCTGGTCTGCGGCCTAAAGCCCCAACCGGCGACGAGCGCCAGTACGGTAAAGATCATCATGAGCACGAACACCGCGCGCGACGACGCAGCCGCCGCGACAAAGCCGCCCAGCGTGGGGCCAACGATGATACTCCCGTTTGAGAGCATGGCGATGGCGGAGTTGATGTCTTTGAGCTCAACGGGGTCGTCGGTGAGATACGCCGGATAGGACGTGGCGATGGGCTGGGCGAATCCCATCACAAAGCCCAGGAGCACCGCGCCGGCAAGGACTGTTCCGGTCGCGCTGCCAAAAACGAGGATCGCCGCGCCAGTTGCGAGAGCGCCGATGATGCTCAGCAAGAAATGGCGGCGCGGACCCCAGGCGTCGAGCGCCGCGCCACCCGCAAAGGATCCCATGATCACGAATACATTCATAAACAGGACGGCCAGCGATGTCGCGACGACCGAAGCGCCGTCCGCATAGGTGAGCGTCCCGATGACGCCGATAAAGTAGCTGGTCTGGAAGCCGGTGTAGATGAGAAAGCGCATCGCCACCAGGCGCTTGGCCTGCATGGACAGCGATGATTGAGGCTTTGAGAAAAGAGAGGCGAGCATGGAGACTCCTTGTTTCATACGAATACGGGCGGTGGGCATTCGCCACCGTCTGTCAAATCAATCTATTCGCAAGAAACACTAAGGACGCATCAAGCCCCTTCTCTCCGTTTTTCGCCCGTCATGAACTACTTGGTAGATTGTAAGGCATGCCCCACACATCTACCAAAGCAAAATCCACCACAAAGGAGCCTGGCCCCTTTGTGGTGGATATGACGTTTGCCAAGATAAAACCTGCCAAAATAAACCTGTCCCCTTTTGACAGGCTTTAGGCCAGATAATCTTGGATCAGGTCGCAGATGGCTCGGGCGTCGTTGATGTTGATGGCTCGGGTTGCAAAGCCGGCGTCGAAAGCCTGGCGTGCCAGGGCCTCGTTGCAGGCAAGCGCCAGCGTACGGCCGTCGACCAGGTCGAGCGAGCTCTTGCCGCGCAGACGGTCGACACCGGAGCGCG
>CAMQPJ010000206.1 GCA_947003675.1 uncultured Collinsella sp.
TCGACGGCCAGCATCTGCGTAAGCTCGTTCGCGCGCGAGGACAGCTCTTTGTACTTGCGCGCGCGATCGACCTGACGCTCCAGCGGCCGCAGCTGACGGGCGATTTCCTTATTGATATCGCGGGCACGGGTCAGGTGCTCGTCCATCGACTTGATCTTTTTGAGCGCACGTTCCTTGCGACGCTTGTGTTTGGAGATGCCGGCGGCCTCCTCAATGAGGGCACGGCGCTCCTCGGGGCGGCTCTGCAAAATGGCATCGAGCTTGCCCTGGCTGATGATGGAATGCGTATCCTTGCCCAGTCCCGAATCGTGCAGGATGTCCTGAATGTCCATCAGGCGGCACGGGCTCGAGTTGATGAGGTACTCGCTTTCGCCCGAGCGGTACATACGACGGGTGATAGCCACCTCGTCAAAGTCGACGGGCAGCATATGGTCCGAATTGTCGAGAACCAGCGTGACCTCGGCCACGCCTACCGGCTTGCGCGCCGACGAGCCCGAGAAGATGACGTCTTCCATGGCCTGGCCGCGCAGCTGCTTGGCGCTCTGCTCGCCCAGAACCCACAGAATCGAGTCGGAGATGTTCGATTTTCCCGAGCCGTTGGGACCGACGATGACGGTCAGGCCCGGCTCAAACGTCATATGGGCGCGGTCGGCAAACGACTTAAACCCTTTGAGCGTGAGGGACTTGAGATACACGGTTCCTCGCTTAAACAGGCTTCTTGTTCAGAATCACGCCGTTGGTGGTGTAGCCCATGCGGTCGAGCGCCTCGAGTGCAGCGGCTCCCTCGGCTTCCTTCTTGGAGGAACCGGTACCGCGGCCCTGGCGGATGCCGTCGATGAGCACCACAGCGGTAAAGGTGGGCGCATGCGCGGGGCCCTCGGAGCCAACCAGCTTATACGCGGGAGGCTCGTGGCCGTCGGCCTGCACGCACTCCTGCAAAAACGACTTGGGGTTCGCGGGGTGCTCGGCACGCTCGGAGGCCAGGTGCGGCTTAAGCGTGCGGTGGATGAACTCCGCCGCAGCGTCCCAGCCGGCATCCAGGTACAGGGCGCCCACGAGTGACTCGTAGACGTTCTCGAGCGCCGAATGCAGGCCGCGCGCGCCCGTGCCGGTCTCGGAGGCACCAAAGATGATGATATCGTCGATGCCCAGCTCATGGGACACCTCGGACAGCGTGGCACCCGAGACGAGCGACACCTTCAGTCGCGTAAGCTTGCCCTCGTCAAACTCCGGATAGGACTCAAAGAGCGAACGGGCAACCACGGCGCCCAAAATCGAATCGCCCAAAAACTCAAGGCGCTCATAGCTCGCCGAGACGGGCTGACCTTCCACGGCAGAAGGGTGCGTGAGCGCCGCGCGCAGCAGCACCTTGTTATTGAACTCGTGGCCCAGGATTTCCTGGGCGCGCGCGAGTCGTTGAGATAAAGCCAAGACTTAGGCCTCCTTGGCGTTTTCAATAGCGTCGACAGCGTCGGCGACAGAGTTGAGCGACAGCAGGGTCTCGTCATCGATCTCGAGGTCGAACTCGTCCTCGATGGCCGTCACCAGCTGCAGACGCTCGAGCGAATCGGCATCGAGATCGTCAAAGGTAGTCTCGTCGCTAATGTCGGCGACATCGACGCCCAGAACGTCAGCGGCGACTTCGGCGATCTTATCGAAGATTTCGGAGCGGTCCATAGCGCTTCCTCTCGTATTGCGTGAACATCAACGCGCTGGCGCCGCAAGCGCAGCGCCAAGACACGGTTTTGATTCTACCCCACGACGCAGGCCGCGAGGCACATAACAGCGCTCTAACTCGCTCCTACAAAACGATGCCGTCCATAGAGTTGGCGACGTTCTCGACCAGCCCGGCGCGCACGGCCTCCGCCGCGGCGAGCGTACCGTTTTTGACGGCCTCGACCGAGGTGGCACCGTGGCCGATCAGGACCACGCCACGCAGGCCCAGCAGAATGGCGCCGCCCTTAGCATCGCCCGAGAGTTTTGCCTTGATCTCGCGCATCTGCTTTTTGATGAGCAGCGCGGCGATCTTGGTGCCGAGCGAAGCCATAAAGGCACCCTTGAGCTCTTGTAGCAAAAACTTAGCGGCGCCCTCGGTCGCCTTGAGCGCGATGTTGCCCGACATGCCATCGGCAACGACGACGTCAAAGTTACCCGAGGTCAGGTCGGTGCCCTCGCAGTTGCCCACAAAGCCGGGAACGGCGGCCTTCATGGCAGGGAAGCACGCCTTGGTAAAGTTGGAGCCCTTCTCATCCTCGGTACCGTTGCCGAGCAGACCGACGCGGGGATGCTCAATGCCCAAGACGACGCGCGCATAGGCGCTACCCATCTGGGCAAAACGCACCATGTCGTCGACCTCGACATCGGGGTTGGCGCCCATGTCGCACAGGACCGTCAGGCCGCCGGCGCGGTTGGGCAGTGCATTGGTGAGGCACGGACGCACCGGCTGCTTCTTGCCCTCGGCCTGATACCTAAATGGCGTCACGTAGGCGGTAGCGGCAGCGGTCATGGCGCCGGTGGAGCCGGCAGAGAAGAACGCGTCCGCGTTACCCTTCTTGATAGCGCGGCAGGCAAGTACGATCGAGGACTTACGCTTGGTCATCACGGCTCGAATGGGATCGTCATCCATGGCGATGACATCGGGCGCCTCCAAGGCCTCAACACGAGCGTGAGCCGCGGCAAAGGGGTTCACGATCTCTGCGGGACCGACGGCCAAGACCTCGATATCGGGATCCGCCGCAAGCGCCGCCTCGATACCGTCGAGGACAACCTGAGGCTTCTCGTCTCCACCCACAACGTCTACACAAACGCGAACGTTACTCATATACATGCTCCTTATACAAAAATGGCCGACTCATTGAGCCGGCCATTGTGGTTCCAGTTGGAACGGCATCGCATCCAGAGTATACAGTTACTCGGTAACGATAACCTCGCGGTCCTTGTAGAAACCGCAGCTGGGGCACACGTGGTGCGGGAGCTTGACAGCGCCGCAACGGGGGCACGTGGACTGAGCCGCAGCCGAGATCTTCATGTTGGCGGAACGGCGGGTGTGAGTGCGGATACGACCCTGCTTTTGTTTAGGTACGGGCATAGTGACCTTCCTTATGAACTATCCAGTGTGGCGATTACGCGCAAGTAGCGATACTACCACAGTTTTACTCGTCAAGCTTGAGATTCTTCAATGCTGCAAATGGATTTTCCGTGGCAGCGGCCCATTCGGCCTCAGGTTGAGCGGCGCAATCGCATTGCTCGACGTTGAGATTGATGCCGCAAGTGGGGCATAGGCCGCGACAATCGGGCTTGCACAGGACAACGAACGGCGTGTCCATGACGACCGCGTCGTTGATGGGCTCGCCCAGATCGACGATGCGATCCTCGCCCAGCA
>CAMQPJ010000207.1 GCA_947003675.1 uncultured Collinsella sp.
CCTTGGAAACCGAATGATGGTACGAGCATCCATTCGGCTTCCAAGGCGGCCACGGACAGAACGGGACGAACAGAAAAGAGCGACGGACGCCTACTCCCCCGCCACGCTCGCGCGCAGCTTGGCGGCGATGGGCTCGGATACCAGCAGGAACACGAGCATGACCACGGAGCACGCCAAGCACACGATCCAGGTGCTCGCAAAGGAGCCCGAAACGGCAAAGAGCACGTAGACCTGCCACAGCTCACCGACAAAGCTCATGCCAGCAAGCACCGCCGAGGTAGCGATAACGGTGAGCGAGCCCAATATGCGGCCACTCACCTTATCGGCAACATGGCCGATAACGAGCGAACCCACGACACTCACCACGGTGGAGATAGCGTTGGAGATATTGTACTGGGCAAGCGTAATCCCGAGGTCGCTGACGATCAGCGGTTGGAACAGGCTCATGCAGTTGACGAAAATCGTGTAGCACGTGGCCATGATCACGAAGCCGGAGGCCACCACGAGCCAGCCGGGGAAGAACTTACGCTGCTGGGGCATACTGCTCCTTATTTAACAAACGAATAGCCTGCGCCGGGCGCCGGTAGTGCCCAAGATTGCCTTGAAAGACAAGGGCATAGGCCTTATGGCCATGCCCGCAGGCTTGAAAGGCAAGGTTGGGTGCTACCGGTGGTCGGCGATGTAGCCCAAAGCGACGGCGGCATAAGCCGCGGCGCCAAGGGGAAGCTCGGCATCGCTAAAACGTGCCTTGGGATGATGCTGAGCAAAATGCTCGTCCGTATCAGTCACGGCAGCGCCCACGGTAAAGTACGCACTCGGAATCTCGCTCGAAATCAACGCGAAGTCCTCGCTCGCCATGGCGTGGAACAGCGGCAGGAAGGCGGCCTTGGGCAGCACCGCGCCCACGTAGCCAAGCGACGCCTGGGTCATGTCGTCATCGAGTACGAGCGGGGGAACATCCGAGAGCGTCTCAATAGTCGCCGGCGTGCGATACGTTGCGGCCACGCCGTTGACGACCTCGGCGATGCGGGTCTTGAGGTGCTCCATGAGCTCGACGTCGAAGCCACGCAGCGTTCCCTCGAGCACACAAGTGTCGGGGATGACATTTGCGGCCTGACCGCCGGCGAACTTACCGACAGTCAGTGCGACCTCCTTGGCCGCCGGCACCTCGCGGGAGATGAGCTCCTGAAGCGCCAGATGCACATGGACGCCGGCCGTGATGGGGTCGATGCAGATCTCGGGGCTCGAGCCATGACCACCCTTGCCCTGAAGCGTGATGCGAAAACCGTACACGCCCGAGAGCGCCGGGCTGCCGTAGAGCACCAGGCCAAGCGGCGACTGGCTATTGACATGCATGGCAAAGGCGGCCTGGGGACGCGGGTTCTGTAGCAGACCATCGGCGATGGCGGCGCGGGCACCCTCAAAGGTTTCCTCGCCCGGCTGGAACAGCAACTTAACCGTGGCATTGGCGTCGACAAGCTCCGCCTCGCGCGCCTTGAGCATACGGGCTGCACCAAGCAGCGCCGTCGCGTGCATATCGTGTCCGCATGCGTGCATGCAGCCGTTCGTAGAGGCGAAAGGCTCGCCTGACTCTTCGGCAACGGGCAGGGCATCCATGTCGCCACGCAGCATAACGACCGTACCGGCCTGTTCGTCCGTGCAGACGCCATTGCCCTGGGCCGCGACGGCACCGGCGCCGACAAGGCCCACAACACAGGAACCATCGACGAGCGTGGCAAATGGGATATCCATCTCGGTCAGGCGCGCTTGAATATACGCAGAGGTCTGCGGGAGGCTATTGCCCAGCTCGGGCATCTGGTGTAAATCGTGTCGCCACGCAGCGAGCTCGTCTGCAAAAGCCTGAGCTTCTGCAACAAGACCGTCACCGATAGCGGCCTGCGCCGCCGCGGTGGCCTTGGGCGCTGATTGCGGTTGAAGATCGGACAGTGCTGGTGCCATAGATGCCCTCCAGTAACGTTTTTGCAGCAAGCACTTTGACAGCGTAAAGTGCAAAGTACAACTTTAAGGGCGAGGCATAAAAAATGCCGCCCCGGGAGGGCGGCGCAACAAGTTGTTTACAATTGCGGGCGCGGCTTTCGACGCAAAAAATCGAAGTGAGTCTCGCTCAAGATAATCGACAGGAAGATAAGCACGAAGCCGGCGAGCAGACGCGAGGTGAGCGCCTCCCCCATCAGCAGCACCGAAAACAACACGCCCGAAGGGGACTCCATCGAAAGGAGCAGCGAGCCCGTCGAAGCCGGGACATGCGCCAGGCCGACGTTTTGGATGAGCAGAGCCACGCATGTGCAGCCCACCGAGAGAAACGCCATCGCAGTGATAAAGCTCGGCGTCCACACGGACAGAGGCGCTTGGGTCTCGAATAGCAGCGACGTTGCCAGGCTCAGTACGCCGTTGCCCACAAACATCCAAAACGTGATGACGTTGATGTCCATTTTGCGACCGTACTTGGCAGTCACCGCCATCTGGATGGCGAAAAAGGCCGCACCCGCCAGCGTAATGACGTCACCAATGTTGAATTCAACGCTATCGAGTGCGACGAGGCCAATGCCCGCTAGGCACAGCAGCGCGGCACCCAAGTTGTAGCGCGTGAGCTTTTCGCCGCTCAGGAAATAGCTCGCGAACGGTACAAGGATGCAATACGTGCCCGTCAAAAAAGCATTCTTGCCCGCCGTAGTATGTGCCAGACCGACCGTCTGCAACGCATAGGCCGCCCACATGAGCACGCCCATACTCAGGCCAACGATCAGGTTGCGAGCGTTGAGGTGCGCGATGATGCGCTTGTGGAAGACGGCAAACATGACCAACGCTGCGGGCAGAAAGCGTACATAGAGCAGCGCGAACACCGGAATGGTGCCGAGTGCGTCCTTCATAGTGGTAAAGGAGTAGCCCCAGATGACCGCCACCGAAAGAAGCAGAACCTTCCAGAACAGCGGAGAGCGTGCGCCGGCGCCCCGGGGAATACCGCCCGCGCCCAAATCCTCACGGGCTACTGGGCTATCGGGCAAGTTTTCGATTTCGTTGGCAGCGTATTGGGCCATGGAACATCCTCGCACTCAATCTGGGCGTGGTGTCCGCACGCGTATGGCTGCGTGCCGCCTCATGGTCAAATAAAAACAGGGCGCACCGGACCCCCGGCACGCCCCGCTACTGTAACAACAACCAAGCAACCCACGCAATCCAGCCCACTAAAGCGTTTTGTTCCGCCGTTCTACCGAACGGCGGACCGCTTGACGCTGCGCGAGGCCCCCTTACCCCCCAAATAACGTTAAAAAAAAAGGGGCCCCCCCAAAATGACCCCCCCGTAGGTTTTACCGACCCCTGGGG
>CAMQPJ010000208.1 GCA_947003675.1 uncultured Collinsella sp.
TGCGCGAGGCCTGCGAACGCATCGTTGCCTTGCTGGACGAAGCCGGCCTCGATGCGCCGACGTTGCCAGAGGTGGGCGAGCAACTGCAGCTCGATCGCGACACCATGACGCGTGCCCTGCGCGAGCTTTCGCTCAACCGCTCCATCGTAAAGGTTGAGCGCGACGTTGCCTTGTCTGCTACCGTGGAGTCGCATGCGCGTGAGCTCGTCGCCGCCGCCATTGCCGACGCCGGTGGCGCTGCTACCACGAGCGCCCTGCGCGAGGCCCTAGGTGTGTCGCGCAAACGTGCCATCAGCATCTTGGAGCACCTGGATGCCGTTCACTTTACGGTGCTCGACAAGGAAGCCGGTGGCCTGCGCTCCCTGCGCTAGATTGGCTGCTCGGTTTGGTAAAATACCGGCGCACTTGGGAACGGATGGGCTCCGGTGGGCTCCGCGGTCCTCAAAACCGTTGCGAGGCGTGCAAAACGTCTTGGATGTGTTCGATTCACATACGTTCCCGCCATACGCTACCAGCGCTTTTGTGCTCGCGGTCTTGCTGCGTGCCGCAAAGGCGCTGTTTTGTTTTTGCATGAGCTTTTCGTAGCGCCGCTATTTCGGCGGCTGTATTTAGCTTCGTGCATCGGGTTTTGAGCATGCCGATGGGGGTGGTTTGCCGTATGACTACCGTAAGACGGGCCGATCTTTCTTGTGTCGTCCAGGCGGGCGGGTTGTCGTCGCGCATGGGCTGCGATAAGGCGCGCATGGCGTTTTGCGGCGAGCCGCTCATCGAGCGCGTGCTGGGTCGGCTGGCGCCAGTTGCCGGCGAGTTGGTCGTGACGACTTCGCGTCCCAGCGAGCTTGCCTATCTTGAGGAGCACGCGTTTGGCGGCCTGGTGCCGCGTGTGGTGACGGACCTTGAAGGGCCGGCGGGTGCCATGCGCGGCATCGCGAGCTCGTTGGCCGCGACCCGATTGCCGCTCGTGGCGATCGTCGCCTGCGATATGCCGTTTGTCTCACCGGAGCTCATCGGCACGCTTGCCGATCGTGTTGAGGCCGAGGCGCTCGACGTGTGCGTACCGCGCGAGGAGCGGGGGATTGAGCCGCTTTGCGCCGTCTGGCGCCGTGACGCGTGTGCGCCGGTTGCCCAAGAGTTGCTCGCCTGCGACCGCCAGCGGATTCGCTGCCTGATCAATCGCGTTCAAGCTGGTTATATGGATGAGCCGCAGATCGTTAAGTCCGCGGGTTCGACGCTCTGCTTCGAGAACGTCAATACGCCCGAGGAGTTTGCGGCGGCCGAGTTACTCGCCTAGACGATTGGAGTTGCCATGTCTCACGATATTTGTCCCGACACGGGAGAGCCTTGCACTTGCGATGGTTCCGAGCCCTGTACCTGCGGCTGCGGTGGCTGTGGACATACTGCGGAAGAGGAAGCGGCCGCTGCGGCGTATCGTGAGGCACACCGCGAAGGCCCGTCCGGTGATGCCCTCGACCACGAGCACAAGATTATCGTGTCGTTTGACAGCACCTTCGATGTGATGGAATGCGAGCAGCTGTGCCTTGCCGCCGGTGTGCCCGGGCGCATCATGCCGCTGCCCGGCTCCATAACCGCCGGCTGCGGCCTGTGCTGGGCCATGCCGTTCTCGGGCGATGCACTCGCCGCCTTCCGCGCTGCCACCGAAGGCCGCATAACCCCCGCCGACTACCATCAGCTCGTCCTCTAACCACCAACATCACCACAAAGGTGCCTGTCCCCAATGTGGTGGTTTGGAACACGTGGACGAAACAGGTTTGAAACACAGGTTTTGCACGTCAGGCACTCAAAAACGCTTCTACCTGCATCGTAATCAAAATGAAACATCTGCTCATCGGCTTATGCGAAACTTTGCCGCAACAGTGCGATATTATCCATACACGATAAAGCTCGCGGCGCATAGGGTGCCGCGACCAACATTTTTCGTTTCCCATCATTGGAGGAAGCATGAGCTACACGCAGAAAGTTCTCGAAGAGCTCAAGGCCCGCTATCCCGAGCAGCCTGAGTTCATCCAGGCCGCGACCGAGATCCTCGGCACCATTCAGCCGGCGCTCGACGCCCACCCCGAGTACGAGGAGGCCGCCCTGCTGGAGCGCCTCGTCGAGCCCGAGCGCATCGTCATGTTCCGTGTTCCCTGGGTCGACGACCAGGGCAAGGTTCAGGTCAATCGCGGTTACCGTGTCGAGTTCAACTCTGCCATTGGACCCTACAAGGGCGGCTTGCGCTTTAACCCGACGGTCACCCTGGGTATGCTCAAGTTCCTGGGTCTGGAGCAGATCCTCAAGAACAGCCTGACCACCCTTCCCATGGGCGGCGGCAAGGGCGGCTCCGACTTTGACCCCAAGGGCAAGTCCAACAACGAGATCATGCACTTCTGCCAGTCCTTCATGACCGAGCTCTATCGCCACATTGGCCCCAACACCGACGTTCCCGCCGGCGACCTGGGTGTTGGCGGCCGCGAGGTTGCCTACCTGTTCGGTCAGTACAAGCGCCTGACCAACGAGTGGACCGGCGTCCTTACCGGCAAGGGCCTTTCCTTTGGCGGCTCGCTCGCCCGTACCGAGGCCACCGGTTACGGTCTGGTTTACTTTGTGGACGAGTACCTCAAGAGCCGCGGCGACTCCTTCGAGGGCAAGAACGTCGTCGTTCATGGCTCCGGCAACGTCGCTATCTACGCCGTCCAGAAGGTCTCCCAGCTCGGCGGCAAGGTGCTGGCCTGCTCCGATACTCACGGCTGGGTCGAGGATCCCGACGGCATCGACTACACTGTGCTCGAGCACGTCTACAACAAGAAGCGCTCCGGCCACGACAAGGGCGTTACGCTCGCTATGTACGTTGACGAGAAGCCCAACGCCGTGTGGCACGAGGGCGACGGCCGTGGCGTTTGGCAGCTGCCCTGCGACATCGCGCTGCCCTGCGCTCGCGAGAACACGCTGCTGCTCGAGGACGCCCAGGCGCTCGTCGCCAACGGCTGCAAGGTGGTCGGCGAGGGCGCGAACATGCCCACGACCATCGAGGCCACGACCTACTTCCAGGAGAACGGCGTCGCCTTTATGCCCGGTAAGGCTGCCAACGCCGGCGGCGTGCTCGTGTCCGGCCTGGAGATGAGCCAGAATGCCGAGCACCTGTCCTGGACCTTCGAGGAGGTCGACGGCAAGCTCGAGCAACTCATGCGCGGCATGTTCCACAACGTGGACGACACCGCCAAGGAGTACGGCCAGGAGGGCAACTTTGTCATGGGCGCCAACATCGCCGGCTTCCTGAAGGTCGCCGACGCCATGCTCGCCCAGGGCGTCTGCTAA
>CAMQPJ010000209.1 GCA_947003675.1 uncultured Collinsella sp.
TGTACTGCATCACGCGAATGACAGCCTTGAGGTTGTCCTGCATGTTGGGAACCTCAACGTAGGAAATGGCCCCGCCCGGCGAAAGCTGCTGGAACATGCCCTCAAACTTGAGCTTGTCGAAGGCATCAATCTCCTCGGACACGTGGACGTGGTAGCTGTTGGTAATGTAGCCCTTGTCCGTCACGCCCGGAATAATGCCAAAACGACGCTGCAGGCACTTGGCGAACTTGTAGGTCGTCGACTCCAACGGCGTGCCGTACAGCGAGAAATCGATATCGCTCGCGGCTTTCCACTCCGCACACTTGTCGTTCATGCGCTGCATGACCGCCATGGCAAAGGGCGTGCCCTCCTTCTCGGTGTGGCTGTGGCCCGTCATGTACTTGACGCACTCATACAGACCGGCATACCCCAGGCTGATGGTGGAATAGCCGCCCACGAGCAGTTTGTCGATCGTCTCGCCCTTCTTAAGGCGCGCCAGGGCGCCGTACTGCCAAAGAATCGGCGCGGCATCCGAAAGCGTGCCCATCAGACGCTCATGACGGCACAGCAGGGCACGATGGCACAGTTCAAGGCGCTCATCGAAGATCTTCCAGAACTTGTCCATATCCTGGTGCGAGCTCAGCGCGACATCAGGCAGGTTAATGGTCACAACGCCCTGGTTAAAGCGACCATAGTACTTAGGCTTGCTCGGGTCATAGTTCAGCGCGTTGGCGACGTTGTTAAAGCCGTTGCCCGAACGGTCGGGCGTCAGGAAACTGCGGCAACCCATACAGGTGTAGCAATCGCCGTTGCCGGCGGTCTCGCCCTTAGACAGCTTGAGCTCGCGCATCTTCTTCTCAGAGATGTAGTCGGGCACCATGCGCTTGGCGGTGCACTTGGCAGCGAGCTTGGTCAGATAGAAGTACGGCGAATCCTCGCGGATGTTATCGTCCTCGAGCACGTAGATGAGCTTGGGGAACGCCGGGGTGATCCACACGCCGGCTTCGTTCTTAACGCCCTCATAGCGCTGACGAAGCGTCTCCTCCACAATCATGGCAAGGTCGTGCTTCTCCTGAGGCGTACGGGCCTCGTTAAGATACATAAAGACCGTCACGAACGGCGCCTGGCCGTTCGTGGTCATAAGCGTCACGACCTGATACTGGATCGTCTGGACGCCGCGACGAATCTCATCGCGCAGGCGATCCTCCACGACCTCGCGGACCTTTTCGGGAGATGCGGAAACGCCGAGCTCCTCAAGCTCGCGAGCAACCTCGCCGCGAATCTTTTGACGGCTCACCTCGACGAACGGGGCGAGATGAGTCAGCGAAATCGACTGGCCGCCGTACTGGGAGGAAGCAACCTGGGCGATGATCTGCGTCGCGATGTTGCAGGCCGTCGAGAAGCTATGCGGCTTCTCAATCAGCGTACCCGAGATAACAGTACCGTTCTGGAGCATATCCTCCAGGTTCACCAGGTCGCAGTTATGCATGTGCTGGGCAAAGTAGTCCGAATCGTGGAAGTGAATCAGGCCCTCGTTGTGAGCATCCACGATCTCCTGGGGCAGCAGTACGCGCTGCGTCAGGTCCTTGGAAATCTCGCCGGCCATGTAGTCGCGCTGAACGGAGTTGACGGTCGGGTTCTTGTTAGAGTTCTCCTGCTTGACCTCTTCGTTGTTGCATTCGATCAGCGACAGGATCTTGTCGTCGGTCGTGTTCTTTTGGCGCTTTAGGCTCTGAACATAGCGATAGATGATGTAGTGGCGAGCGACCTCGTAGCAGTCGAGACGCATAATCTCGTCCTCGACCAAATCCTGGATCTCCTCGACCGATACGGTGTGACCGGCCTTCTCACATGCCTCGGCGACGTTTTGTGCCGCATAGATCACCTGGCGGTCGGTAAGGCGAGAGCCTTCCTCGACCTCCAAGTTTGCGGCGCGGATCGCATTGACGATCTTATCGATGTCAAAGGTAACCTCGGTGCCGCTGCGCTTGATGATCTTCATCCTCTTGCCTCTTTCGCATCGTAGCCTCATTGCGCTTCAGAGCCAAACGATGCCCGGCAGGGCTTACCCTGTCTTGCGGCGCCGTCGCGCAATCTGTGTTTTCGATAACCATAGGCCCTCATGCGGACAATCCTCGCAGCCAATCAAGGGGCTCAAAGATCCATCCAAATGGGGCGAATAAGGTCCTCGTTCTCTGTCCGCCATCTATCATACGACAAAGAGGCATCTATATCCTGTATTCTTTTTTTAGGTCAAACACAATATATAGTGTTTCAGCAGGTCAAAGCAATTAGTCATTTTGCAGACGCATTAATTATGAGGGGTTCTTGGCAAGTCGGTAAAACGTTATCAACACGACTACCTGCATGGCAGTTATAAAACCCCCTCAACCGAGCCACCGCCAAATAGGACCAAAACCAAGCCGCTCACGCCAAAAGAATCCAAAAGATTATGCTTGACCAACATGTTGCGGTCACGATCGGCCAGGACGTATGCAATCTGCCGGCAGCCCTACGGGATGCGAAAACCATTGCGTACAGACCTTGGATCAATATTTGGTGGCTTATTTGGCGGCGTGCTTGGTGGCAAAAAAAACAGCCCAGAGGACATAGCCTCTGGGCTGTGAACATTTGGTGGGCGTTAGAAGATTTGAACTTCTGACCTCTTCCGTGTCAGGGAAGCGCTCTCCCCCTGAGCTAAACGCCCAAATGGAGCGGACAACGGGGCTCGAACCCGCGACCCCAACCTTGGCAAGGTTGTGCTCTACCAACTGAGCCATGTCCGCCTGCGAGGATTTAATATACGGGATGATCGCCCCGAATGCAAGAACTATTTTCGAATAATTTGAAAATAGTTCGAGCCTCTGGAACGGATTGACCAATCAGGCGAAAAGAACTGATGGCCCACTCCCCCGGCCACGACAGCGAGCGGGCTCCGGGTGCCCCAGGTTGCCGCGAAAGAGGAGGGAAGCGTACTTTATGTACGCGACCGACGATTGAGGGGCAAGATGGGGCACCCGGAGCCCGCGCAGCGTCAACAAAAAACGCGGTTCGTTAGAACCGCGTAAGATAGTTGGAGCGGACAACGGGGCGTCCGCGTATCCGCTTCGCGGATCCGCACCGGCTTCGGCCGCCTGCCGGCGACCTCGCCAGCTCGTTACAAACGCTCCGCGTTTGCTTAACGCTCGCTCCCTCTCGGGTTCGAGCCTCTGCGATGGGTACGAAAAAGCCCGGCTACCGTAGTAGTCGGGCTGTTGCGCTTGGAGCGGACAACGGGGCTCGAACCCGCGACCCCAACCTTGGCAAGGTTGTGCT
>CAMQPJ010000210.1 GCA_947003675.1 uncultured Collinsella sp.
GAGGGTGAGCCGCTCGTACTGGCGAGCCATGTCGATACCCTGGGCGCCATGGTGCGTTCCATTAAGGACAATGGCCGCCTGCGTCCCACGACGCTTGGTGGGCACCAGTGGTCTACGGCCGATGGCGAGAACTGCACAGTCTACACGCGTGACGGTAATGTCTACACGGGCGTGGTCCTCAATACCGAGCCTTCGGCGCATGTGGCCGATGAGCCGGTCAAGACCATCGAGAAGAACATGGAAATCCTGCTCGACGAGAACGTTGACAGCAAGGACGATGTGCTCGAGCTGGGTATTCAGACCGGCGACATCATCGCTATGGACCCGCGCACCACGGTGACGGAGAGCGGCTACATCAAGAGTCGCTTCCTTGACGACAAGCTGTCCGCGTCGATTCTGCTGGGTTTGGCCCGCGCCGTCGCCGAAGGCGAGGTGACGCTTTCGCGCAAGGTGTCGCTGCTCTTTACGGTGTACGAGGAGGTCGGCCACGGCGGTGCCTTTGTGCCGGCCGACACGCGCGAGATGATCAGCGTGGACATGGGCTGCGTGGGCGACGACCTGGGCTGCACCGAGCGCATGGTTTCGATTTGCGCCAAGGATTCGGGCGGTCCGTACAACTACGACCTGGTAACCACGCTGTCCAACATCGCGCGCGAGCTGGAGCTCGATTACGCCATCGATGTGTACCCGCACTATGGCTCCGACGTCGAGGCCACGCTCTCGGCCGGCTACGACATTCGCCATGGTCTGATCGGCCCCGGCGTGTACGCGAGCCACAACTACGAGCGCAGCCACATCGACGGCGTGCGCAATACCTACGAGCTGGTTCGCGCCTACGTTCAGCGCTAGGGGAGTAGCTTGCGACTCGGCTGACCAATCGCTAAGGCCCGATTTCTCGGGCCTTTTTTCGCTTTGGGTTGTTTAGTATTATGATGCATGTAATCTATTAACTAAACGTTTAAATTACTTAACGAGGTGATGCGGTGTATGGATACGTCTGAGTACTTGTCTATGGGTGATGCTGCCCGCCTGCTGGGCGTTACGAAAGCCCGCATATCTCAACTTGCCGCATCGGGAACGCTCGCGTGCGATATTGTGGGCGGACGGAAGATGGTCGAGTACAATTCCGCGGTCGCTTATCAAAAGGTCCGCAAACGTGGACGCCGTCCTGCGGCCGATGTGGGGCGCAAGTTTACGCTGATGTCCGCCGATTACGAGGTTGCGCGTGTCTCATTTGATCCGACGCGTGAGTTTCCCTTCGAAATCGCCGAGGTACTCGATGCGCAGAGGATGCCGTTTGGCACGTGCTCGAGCTCTTCTCCTACGGTGAATAAACGGGAGCTCAACGTGTGGTGGAGCCATCGGTCGGTGCCCGATGTTCGCCCTGGGCTTATTTCGCGCTACCGCGAGCTGGGGATTGCTAACGGCGTTGAGGTGCCGGTTCAGTGCCTGGGTCTATCACTTTCGGATTGTTATTGGCTGCGGCCGGCAGAATGCGACGGGCTCGAATGGCGAAACCTCAATTACTTCGAGAATGATTTTGAGCGATCGGCGCCCGAGGGGCGTTCGGGTTGGCTGGAAGGCATCGGTCTTAAAAATCCCGACAACACATCCGAGGGCGAGCTCCCTAAATCGTGGATGATCCGAAACGGCATTCGCGTTTTGGCTAAAGGTTGCGGGATGGACGATCAGCGTCCCTTTAACGAGGCGGTTGCAACGGCTCTACATCGTCGCTTGCTGTCGGAGGGCGAGTTTGTTCCTTATACGGTTGAGTGGATGTTCGATGGCCCTGTGTGCCTGTGCGTCGACTTTCTTGACGGCCGCGAGGAATACGTTCCGGCTGTTTACGTTAAGGGCGCACTTGGTAGCCAGCGGGGAAACTCGACATACGATCGATACTGTTGCTACCTCGGCAAGCATGGTGTCGATGAGGCCGCTGTGAGAAGGTCTATGTCGCAGATGATTGTCTGCGATGCCCTTTTGGCCAACAGCGACCGCCATTGGCGAAACTTCGGTATCATCCGTAATGTCGACACCCTGGAGATAAAACCTGCTCCGCTGTTCGATAGCGGCAACTGTCTGTGGTACAACGTACCAACTGCCGTGCTCGCAGCTGGGGAGTTTGGGTTTTCCGCTAAGCCGTTTGGGCCCGACCCTTCCGTCCAGCTGGCGTTTGCGGACTCACTCGATTGGTTCGATGCATCGCGGCTCAACGGATTTGTTGATGAGGCGATCGAGATTCTTTCGCAGAGCGAATGGGCGACGGCGGAGGGCCGACTCGAGGCCATTCGCCGTCGCCTCGAGCGTCGCGTTATCGAGGTTAGTGCTGCTATTGAAGTGCTTCGACACGTGCAGCGATAAACCTGCGGCTACTTAAGTGCGCTGGTCACCGTGCCGCCGCCCAAGACGACGTCGCCGCGGTAGACGACGACGGCCTGTCCGGGGGCGATGGCGCGCTGCGGCTCGTCAAAAGTCAGCAGCATTTGTCCGTCTTCGCCGCGCGTAAGGGTCGCTGCCTGGTCTTTCTGACGGTAGCGGTACTTGGCACCTACGCGAATGCCGCCGGCGTCGAGCTCCGCCTCCATGCGCGTATCCGGCGCGCTCCAGATCCACTCATCGGCCGTGAGCGCTGTGGCCGCCAGGTCCTCGGCCTCGCCCAGATGCACGGTGTTGCTGGCGGCATCGACGCCCGTCACATACACGGGATGCGCCATCGCTACGCCCAGGCCCTTGCGCTGGCCGATGGTGTAGCGCAGCGCGCCGTTGTGGCGCCCGACCACGCTGCCGTCGCGCCACACAATGTCGCCCGGTGCAGCGGGATGTCCGCAGCGGCGCTCGATATAGCCCGCGTAGTCACCGTCTGGAATAAAGCAGATGTCCTCGCTTTCGGCCTTCTGAGCGTTGGTAAAGCCCTGCTCGGCGGCTATTCGGCGCACGTCGCGCTCTTTGTCTAGGCCTGCCAGCGGAAAGATCGTGTGCGCCAGGCGCTCCTGCGTAAGCGAATACAAAAAGTAGCTTTGGTCCTTTTTGGGGTCCTCGCCGCGATGGAGCTGCCAGGTGCCATCTGCCGCCTGGCTTGTTTTGGCGTAATGTCCCGTTGCGATGTAGTCGCAGCCCATGTCCAGCGCCGCATCGAGCAACGCGCCAAACTTAATGTGGCGGTTGCAGATGATGCACGGGTTGGGCGTCAGCCCCTCCTGGTAGGCGTTCACAAAACGCTCGATAACACTGTGGTCGAAGGTCTGCTGCAGGTCGAGCACATGGTGGGGTATCCCCAGGCGCTCGGC
>CAMQPJ010000211.1 GCA_947003675.1 uncultured Collinsella sp.
AGCAGCTTGGATGCAGGTGCGGTCATGGACATTCCTCTCTTGTAGGCGCGGCGGCGATGTTGCCGCGTAGTTGTCTAAAGGATATGACATGGGAGCACAGCAGCACAACGAAAATCGGCGGATAGCAGGTAGCGGCAGCTGGATGGGGCGGGACCGCCTGCCGGTTTGTCTCGATCTGTAACAGTTACGCGGCGAAACCGGGTCCTACTGTTACAGATCGAGATATTCCTCTCGACCCAACCTCAACAATCTAAATCTGTAACATCTAGACCCACTTTTGGCCCCTACCTGTTACGGATCGAGACAAACCAATCTAATCTGCCGAAAGATCTCGATCTGTAACAGTTACTCAGCAAAATGAACCCCAGATGTTACAGATCGAGACAAACGGGGCCCGCCTGCTAGAAAATCTCAATCTGTAACAACAACTCGGCAAAATCCGTCCCTCGTGTTACAGATTTAGACAAACGGGGCCCAACCCACCGGTATATCTAGATCTGTAACACCTAGCCGTCCAAATCGGGTCTAAATGTTACAGATTGAGATTTTGTTTGAGAGGCCGAGAATTGGACCGAATACACAGCCCCGGAATAACAAAAAAGCTCGCCGGCTAGGCCGACGAGCTGCAAGTTCTTGGTCGCGGGGGCAGGATTTGAACCTACGACCTCCGGGTTATGAGCCCGGCGAGCTACCAGACTGCTCCACCCCGCAATGTCTGGGCGCCTCATGTGCGCAAGAAAGAATATTACGTGGGAGTTCGGTAAACGGCAAGGAAAATCTCGTAGAGCATAATTCCTTCATATTTAAACCCCTCAGTCCATATCACCGCAAACGAATCGCAGCCGAGCGCCGTCGGCGGCGCGTATACAATGGTGCGCGTCCTTTTACGCCGACACCGGGAGTAGACATGCTGCTCGCTATCGATATGGGAAACACGCAGACGGCCATGGGCCTGTTTGACGGAGACGAACTGGTGCAGTCGTGGCGTATGCCCACCGACCGCTCCTATACCGCCGACGAGATCCATGTGCGCCTGATGGGTTTCTTTAAGATGTACGGCCTTTCGCTCGATGCGGTCGACGCGATCGCCTTTGCGGGCGTGGTGCCGCAGCTCTCGCGCGAGTGGCACGCCGTGGCCGACCGCATTGCCGCGGACGCCATCGTCATTGGGCCGCAGACGGCGGCCGTGACCAAGCTGCGGGCGGCGCGCCCCCAGGCCGTTGGTGCCGACCGCGTCGCCAACGCCGTCGCAGCCGAAACTTTCTACGGTGCGCCGGCGATCGTGGTGGACTTTGGCACCGCGACCAATATCGACGTCATCGACGAGGACGGCTATTACATTGGCGGAGCGATTGCGCCGGGTATCCGCATTTCCATGGACGCGCTTGCCGCCCGAGCCGCCAAGCTCGCCAGCGTGCCGCTCGAGGCGCCCGAGCACGCCATCGGCCGCGACACCGAGGAGTGCATCAAGGTCGGCGCCGTAACGGGCGCTGCCGCCATGGCCGAGGGCCTGGTCGCGCGCATGAAGCGCGAGCTGGGGCGCGAGGACGCCACCGTTATCGCCACGGGCGGCCTCACCGGCATTGTCGCCGATTCGACCGACGCCTTCGATATAGTCGACGGCCAGCTCACCATCAAGGGTATCTGCGAAATCTACCGCCGCATGCAGGGGCTGGAGTAGGACAGGGGCCTAAGTCGAGCACGAGCGCGAGCGGCGAACTAGGCAACGCATCGGCCCTATTCCTCAAAAACGAAAATTTTTCAGTTTTGAGGAATAGGACCGAGATGCCGCCCTGCAGTCACGCGAAAGCCCTCCCCGGTGCAGGCCGAAGAGGGCTTCGTTGTCATCGTTATCTTTGGGCGCTGGCGCCCTGCGCTACAGACCGCGAATGCGCACGGCCTCGGGCGGAAACTCTTGCTCGCCGGTGTCGGTCTTAATGGTTGCGCGACCCCAGATGTCCAGACCCGCAAACACGCCGACCGCGAGCGGCAGGCCGTTGGGCGACACCGCCGCGACCTGACGACCCAGCAGCGGCACCATATCGAAGTACTCACCCAGCACCGGGGCCAGCGGGCCGGCAGCGCCCTGCGGCGTGTTGGCAACAACCGCCCAGGTGTCAATGCGAGCGAGCACCGCCGCGGCCAGCACCTCGACCAGCACCTCGTCGGCCATATCCACGCCGAGCTCGCCTAGCGCCGCACGCTCAACATCAACCGTCACCGCGGCAAACATGCCCGCAGCACCGGCACCACCGTTGACGGCGACGCACGCGAGCGACGTCTCAAACGCAGGCGCGCCGCACACGATGTCGCTCGGCCACTGGATGCCCACTTTGCCGGCAAGCCCCAGGCCCGGCATTGCGGCCGTGCCCGCGAGCGCGTCCATCATGCCCATTGCGGCCACAAACGGCAGGCCGTGGAAGGCGTGCATGTTCACATCGGGGCGCACGACCAGCGAAAACGTCAACGACGCCTCGCCCGCGCTCCAAGCACACCAGCCCGCGGACACACCTTCGCGACCCGCGTCGCGTGCCGCGTCAAGCTCGGTACCGGCGGCAACAGCATTCATCTCGATCATCTACATACGCCCCAATTCGCCCACGATATGGCCCACGCGATCCTCGGGCTCCTTGACCTCGACGCCGTTGTAGCGGAAGAACCGCGCCGGGTCGTGCATCAGGTCCTCGAGCGGCACCAGCACAAAGTCTCGCTCGCCGATCAGCGGATGCGGCAGGCGCAGCTTCTTGCCGCCATGGGTCTCGCCGTCCATCCACAGCAGGTCCAAGTCGATGGTGCGCGGGCCGTTTGCCTTGGCCTTTTTGGAGCGGTCGCGGCCCAGCTCGGCCTCGATCTTCATGAGCTCGTCAAGCAGCACCAGCGGAGCCAGCTCGGTCTTGATCTCGATGACGGCGTTGGCAAATGCGTCCTGGCGCGTCTCGTAGGCCGGCTCGCTCTCGTAGATGCGCGAGCAGTTGGACACGCAGGTGAGCGGGATCTCGGCAATCATGTCGCGCGCAGCACGGATGTTGTCGCAGCGATGCCCCAGGTTGGAACCCACGGCCACAAACGCGCGGCGCGGTTGCGGTTTGGCAACGGCCCAGTAACCGTTCAGGAACTGCGCAAAGCCCGCAACGTCATGTACGCGCACGATGTTGGCGCCGGCCTGGATGGCGCCCAGGCACACACCAAACGTGGCGGCATCGCGCTCGGCGGCCTCGGTCACGCCCGAGACGGCGCCCACAAAGCGCTTGCGCGACACGGCGCACATGAGCGGATAGCCCAG
>CAMQPJ010000212.1 GCA_947003675.1 uncultured Collinsella sp.
CATAGCCGAGTTTGTTGTCTTGGTCGGAAACCAAGACGCCTTATGCGCTGATCGGTAACCAGCGCCTGACCAATAAGGAGTCCTACCATGAAGCAGGGTATCCATCCCCAGTATGTCGAGTGCACGGTGACGTGCTCCTGCGGCAACACCTTCAAGACGCACGCTACCGTGTCCGAGATGAAGGTTGAGCTTTGCAACGAGTGCCACCCGTTCTACACCGGCCAGCAGAAGTTCGTCGACACCGGTGGACGCGTCCAGCGCTTCGCCGACAAGTTCGGTGGCGCCGCTGCCGCCCAGCTCAAGAAGGCCGAGGAGGCCAAGGCTGCCAAGGCTGCCAAGGCTGCTGAGGCCGAGGCCGCTCGCAAGGCCGCCGCTGAGGCTAAGGCTGCCGAGAAGGCCAAGCGTGCTGCTAAGTTTGCCGAGGAGGCTGCCAAGCAGGCCGCCGAGGCTCCCGCAGAGGCTCCCGTCGAGGAGGCCGCTGCCGAGGCCGAGACCACCGAGGCTGCTGAGTAAATAGCTCGCCGAGGAATCGCTCGCATTCATGGCAAAAGGGCCGTGCATCCGTTTGGGTGCGCGGCCCTTTTCTTTTTATTGGTGCAGGCTAACCCGTTCCCATTGCACCAGATTGGTGCGAAGGGGACGGGTTGGTTTGCACCAAATGGCAGAGTGACGGCGTTTTCCCAGATAAAACCTGCCAAAATAAACCAGTCCCTTTTTGGCAGGTCGGTCGGGTCGTAGTTATTACGTGGCGGTCGAGGTCGACCGTATAGGCCGCGCCTTGTTTGGCTAAAGTACAATCATCTGTGTTTAACTCGCCCGCAGCTGCACGGCGTGGGCGATGGCCAAAAAGGAAAACCACATGGGATTCATGTCAAAGCTGCTGTCCTTTGGATCCGATAAGGACCTTAAGCGCTACTACAAGATCGTCGACCAGATCAACGGTCTTGAGCCCCAGTTTGAGAAGATGACCGAGGAGGAACTCCGCGCCCAGACCGATAAGTTCCGCGAGCGTTACGCCAACGGCGAGTCGCTCGACGACATGCTTCCCGAGGCCTTTGCCACCGTGCGCGAGGCTTCCAAGCGCATCACGGGCATGCGCCACTTTGACGTACAGCTCATCGGCGCCATGGCGCTTCATGAGGGTCATATTGCCGAGATGAAGACCGGCGAGGGCAAGACGCTCGTCTCCACCTTGGCCGGCTACCTCAACGCTATCGCCGGCAAGGGCGTGCATGTCGTTACCGTCAACGATTACCTGGCAAAGCGCGACTCCGAGTGGATGGGCCGCATCTACAAGTACCTGGGCATGACCGTCGGTCTGCTCCAGAACAACATGCCGCTCGAGCTCAAGCGCCCGGCCTACCAGGCAGACGTCACTTACGGCACCAACTCCGAGTTCGGTTTCGACTACCTGCGCGACAACATGGTCACCCGTCCCGAGCAGCGCGTGCAGCGCGGTCACAACTACGCCATCGTCGACGAGGTCGACTCCATCCTGATCGATGAGGCCAGGACGCCGCTCATTATCTCGGGCGCCGGCACTAAGTCCGCCAGCACCTACAAGGACTTCGCGCGCGCCGTGCGCGGCCTGGAGCGCGGTGAGGACGTGTCGCACGACATGCTCACCGCCACCGAGGACGTTGAACCCACGGGCGACTACGTCATGGACGAGGCCAAGCACACCATCGCCGCCACCGAGCGCGGTCTTAAGAAGATCGAGCGCCGCCTGGGTATCGATGACATCTATGCCGATCTCTCCGGCCAGTTGGTCAACCACCTGCAGCAAGCGCTGAAGGCCCAGTACATGTTCCACCGCGATAAGCAGTACGTGGTCACCAACGGCGAGGTCAAGATCGTCGACGAGTTCACCGGCCGCATCATGGAGGGCCGCCGCTATTCTGAGGGCCTGCACCAGGCCATCGAGGCCAAAGAGGGCGTGCTCGTACGCGAGGAGAACCAGACCCTGGCCACCATCACCCTGCAGAACTACTTCCGTCTGTATGACAAGCTCTCCGGCATGACCGGCACGGCACTTACCGAGGATGCTGAGTTCCGCGAGATCTACAAGCTGCCCGTCGAGGTCATCCCCTCCAACAAGCCCGTGCAGCGCGTGGACCACGAGGACCTGGTGTACCGCACCATTCAGGCTAAATACAACGCCGTTGCCGACGACGTTGAGCGTCGTCACGCCAAGGGGCAACCGGTCCTGGTGGGCACCGTCTCCATCGAGAGCTCCGAGAAGCTGTCCGCCGCCCTTACCAAGCGCGGCATCGCGCACGAGGTCCTCAACGCCAAGCATCACGAGCGCGAGGCTCATATCGTTGCCCAGGCCGGACGCTACGGCGCCGTGACCATCGCTACTAACATGGCCGGTCGTGGTACCGACATCCTGCTGGGCGGCAACCCCGACGAGCTGGTGCGCGAGCGCTTGGAGTACGAGGGCCTGACCATGGAGGACGTGACGCCCGAGCAGCTCGAGCAGTTTAACGCCGAGGCCAAGGAGACCTGCAAGGCCGAGCGCGAGCGCGTGCTTGCCGCCGGCGGCCTGACCGTTATCGGAACCGAGCGCCACGAGTCCCGTCGTATCGACAACCAGCTGCGCGGCCGCTCCGGTCGTCAGGGCGATCCGGGCGAGACCCAGTTCTACCTGTCGCTCGAGGACGACCTCATGCGCCTTTTCGGCGGCGACAAGATGGACCGCGTCTCCAAGATGATGGTCACGGCCGACATGGGCGACGACATGCCCATCCAGCACAAGATCATCTCCAAGGCCGTCGAGAGCGCCCAGCACAAGGTCGAGAGCATCAACTTCTCCATGCGTAAGAGCGTCCTTGAGTACGACGACGTCATGAACAAGCAGCGCCAGGTCATCTACGCCGAGCGCAATAAGATTCTGGACGGCAAGGACCTGACCGACCACATCACCGAGGTCATGCACGACACCGTGTACCGCTGCGTGCAGGAGTTCTGCACCAAGGACAGTCACGATGGCGAGCGCGACCTGGAGGGCCTGCGCAAGTGGGTTGTGGAGCTCACCGGCCACATCGATACGCCGAAGTTCCCCGACGAGGATTACGAGGCCCTGGCTGCCGATGTCCTGGCCTACGTTGAGAAGTGCTACAACATGAAGGCCGAGCGCCTGGGTGAGGACCTCATGCGCGAGCTCAACACCCAGGTCATGCTGCGCGTCATCGATACCCGCTGGATGAACTACCTGCAGGAGATGGACTACCTCAAGACCGGCATCGG
>CAMQPJ010000213.1 GCA_947003675.1 uncultured Collinsella sp.
TGGGATTGAGCAGCTTGGCGCTCTCGCCCATAAACTCCACGCCGCACAGCACGATCGTCTGCTGCGGAAGGCTCTTGGCGAGCTTTGCCAGGTAGAAGCTGTCGCCGACGTAATCGGCAACGGCTTGGACCTCGGGCGCCACATAATAGTGCGCCAGGATCACTGCGTCACGTTGGGTTTTTAGCTGATGAATGGCCTCGACGAGCTCTGCGGGCACCAGCGCCGCGCGCTCCGTTGCCGTCGTTGCCGATGCCAGGCCGGCCGCGATATCGCGTGCAAGCTCCGATGCATCCATGTTCGCGCTCTGTGCCATCAAGGCCCCTCTCTTTTGGCGAATCTTGGGGCTTTAGTATGACACCTGGCTTTACAGCTGACAAGACAGCTGTAAAGCCAGGTGTAAAGTTAAAATAAAGATTCAATCATGGGGCGGGTCCATTTTCGAACTGGCAAGCTGAGGATAGCCGGGCTCTCGACAGCGCAGGAGGCATCTTTCGCCACCGCAATACCACTCGGCGCGAGTTGCGTACCGTGGGGCGCAAACGGAACGCACCCCCGCGGGTGGCGCATGCACGATGTGGCAAAATCGAGGTAGTAAGGGGGCCCGATATGCTCAAAATCATCGCCTGCGACGACGACGTCGCCTTTCTAGATAACCTGCACCGCATGATCAACCGCTGGTCGGCCGAAACGGGTACGGCGGTCGATGTTGCACTCGTCACGCGCGGCGAGGACCTGCTGGCACGCCATGCCGCATCGCGCGCCGACATTATCATGCTCGACATGATCATGCCGCTCGTCAACGGCATGGACACCGCCCGCGAGCTGCGCCAATCCGATACCGCCGTGCGCTTGGTGTTTCTGACCTCATCGCCCGAGTTCGCGCTTGAGTCCTACGAGGTCCGTGCCTTCGACTACCTGCTCAAACCCGTGACCTACGAGCGCGTGGCGCAACTACTCGACGAGCTGTCGAGCCTGCGTCCGGCAGCGACCGACGAACTCGTCATCAAGACGTCCTTTGGCTACCATGCCCTGCGTCTATCCGATATCGAATATGCCGAGGCCCGCAACAAGCACGTGGTCTTCCACCTGCGCGACGGCCGCGATATCGAGGCGCTCGAGCCGTTCCGCAGCATCGAGGACCGACTGGCCCAAAACGCGACCTTCTTTAAGTGCCACCGCAGCTACCAGGTCAATCTGCGCAACATCGACCACTTTAACCGCACGGAAATCGTCATGCGCTCGGGCGCGTGCATACCGCTCGCGCGCAGCTGCAAGCAGGGATTCCAAGACGCCTACTTTGCGGTGCGGTTCGAGGGCGGGAGACGCTGATGCTTTCCTCGGCAGAACTGGTGCTTTGGGCAATCCACCATGCGACGACGTTGCTCTTTGGCGTCTTTGCCTCGGCGGCGCTGTGCGGTGTCGAGATCAACCGCCGCCATTCGCTCGAGCTGGTGGGGGTCGGCGCCGTAACCGGCACCGCTTTTGCGATTGCCAACCTCGTCGGTGGTGAGCTGCTTGCCCGACAGGCCTATCCACTCGTCGTGCATCTGCCGCTTGTCGTCTACCTGTGCGTACGCTATCGCCTGAGTCCGCTGCTCGCCATCCTGGGCGTTACCAGTGCCTACCTGAGCTGCCAGTTTAGCAACTGGATGGGCATCGCCGCATTCGCCGCCACCGATTCGCAGGTCGCGTACTACGTGGCGCGCATCATCACCACGCTCGGCGTCTTTGCCGTCTTGTTGCATTGGGCAAGCGAAATTGGCCCCCGCCTGGCGATCAAAAGCCCCACCGAGCTGGAGATTCTGCTCATCCTGCCGCTCGTCTACTACATCTTCGACTACGCCACCAACGTCTATACCACGCTCTTCCACTCGGGCTCGGTGGTAACCGTTGAGTTTTTGGCGTTCGCCCTCTGCGCCTTCTACCTTATGTTTCTTGCCGTCTACCTTCGCGAATACGAGGCAAAGGAAATCGCCGAGCGCGAGCGCTGGATGCTCGCGACCCGCGACAGCGCGGCCATCAAAGAGCTCGAAGCCTGGCGCCAGTCCGGACGCGAGCTCTCGGTTCTCCGTCACGACATGCGCCACTACCTGCGCGGTCTAGCGGCCCTGATCGAAGAGGGTCACACCGATGAAGCGCTCGAGCGCATCGACGCGCTCTGCGAGACCAACGACCGCACCGCCGTGCGCCGCTACTGCGCCAACGAAACGGTCAACATTGCGCTCTCGTCGCTTTCCGCGGACATCAACGCGCACGGCATCACCGCCGACCTGCGCGCCGCCGTGCCCGAAACCGTCCACGTGGGCGATGTCAATCTGTTCAGTGTGGTATCGAACGCCCTGGACAATGCCATCGCCGCGGCGAGCGCCGCCCCCGAAGGCAAGCGGTTTGTCGACCTGGACCTTCGCTACGAAGACGGTCAGCTTCTATTGCTGGTTTCCAACACGTTTGGCCGTGCGCCGCACATGGTCGACGGCATGCCCGTGGCTCAGCACACCGGGCACGGCTTTGGCACCAAGAGCATTAAGCTTGCCGTCGAGCGCATGAACGGCAACTGCCAGTTCCGCATTAACGGCGACCGGTTTGAACTGCGCGCCGTGATGTAGGGGCTACCGCCAGCCTCGCTACAGCGGTGCAGCCGCCGGGGGCAGCTGCTTAATGTAGGCCCACATACGCTGCTTGGCGGCCTTGTCGGTGAGCGCCGCCTCAAAACCGTCGAGCGCCAGCACGCGGCGCCCCTGCACATGGGCGACCAGGCCGGGCTTGAGCATGGCGGTGTCAAAGTCATCAATTGCCACAAGCATATCGGCATAGGTCTCGCGCATGACATCGGCCGCACTGTTGTCCAGCAGCAGCACCGCCTCGGGGTCCAAGGTCTCCAGCGCCTCACGGAACAGCTCGCACGGCAGGGCCTCGCCCGCCGCGACCGCTCCGTCGCCCGCGCCGGCGACGCTTGCCAGCACGCAGAAATCCTCGGGGGCATATCCGATGGCGCCGAGCGCCTTGCGCAACGCGGCGCCATCCGCGCCGGCAGCCAGCTCGCCGCCCGAGCACTCGGCTTCATCCAAATCGCCTTTGACCAGCACAATCGGCGAGCACGCGTTGCCCGCGATACGCACGCCGCGGCCCGCGAGCGATGCGAGCTCCTGCTCGGTCGCCTGAGCGATGGCTTCTTTTTTCTGGCTTTGTGACGTGGGCATGCGCTCTCCAATC
>CAMQPJ010000214.1 GCA_947003675.1 uncultured Collinsella sp.
CCTCATCTTCTCAACCAGCTTCCCCGGATTCTTGAGCTCATCAAACGTAAACCGAAGCACCTTGTGCCCAAGCATCGTCAGATGAGACTCTCGCTGACGTTCTGCCACGAATGGGTCGATCAACTCCCGACCCTCGTCGTTCTGCAAGGCATACTTCCCCTTTCCGTCCAGCTCGCCAATCACGCACGTTCCGTCCTCGAGCCTCCAAAAATAATCAACGCGAAACACTTGGCTCGGATCGAGCGGATCACGAAACTCCACCTGCAGTTCCGGAACTGGAAAGCCGTACGCAATAAAGAACGCCCGAAAACGAGACTCGCCGCCGTTTTCGGACAGCCCGTCCGCATACGACGCAATCACCTGCGCTCTGCGATACCCGCGCTTGCCTTCACAATCCATACGAAGCCGCTCACAAAAGTCATCGCGCGATACGCCCTTTGCTCGCAACGCAGAATCGGCAATCGCCAGGCCATACGAAAACGGCGCACGCAGCAGGCAATCCTCTACCGTGTGCCAAAACGACGTAACCTGCACGCCGTCAACACTCTCGAGCGCACCCGCCGTCTGCGGACGCAACAGTCGGCATCCTGCACTCAGCGGCACCGAGCAACCTGTCTTAACAAGAAATCGCGGCCCGAGCAGATCATTCGGCACCTCCAGACCCCACAAAAGTGCCGCGTCATAACCCCAAAACGCCCAGTCTGGATGAAACTCCGCAAGCCCTTTAATGGTCCGCAGCGCTCGCTCCGCCGGCGTCAGTACAACCCAATCATGCTGAAAGCAGAACAAATACGGCTCGGGCTCCGCAATATCATCGGTTCCCACATGACGCCGCAGCCACATGAGCTCGGCATTGTCGTGCGTCACAAGCAGCACGCCTTGCTCAGCCGCCTCCGTGAGCCTGGCAAGCATCCTATTCCGCGCCAAGGTGTTACGTGTCGCCTGCTTGTGTTTAAGAACGGTATTAGACACTTTCATCACCACCACATCAGGGAAATGGGCCGTTGTCACCGTTGCCGCTGTCGGCAAACGTCTCGATCTGTAACAGGAAGACAGTCTTTGAGCCTCTAGTTGTTACAGATTGAGATTTTCAGTCGTGCGTCTAACCTCTGTCTCGATCTGTAACAGGTAGACCGGTTTTTTGTCCCTAAACGTTACAGATCGAGACAAATAGACAGGCGGCGGCGCTGCGACAGCCCACTCCCTACTCCCACTCCTGCTCGTAAATATTGAGCGACTTTACGTAGCGCCCCTGAGCACCCATGATGTCGCGGACCAGGCGCAAAAAGAAGCTGATGCACGAGGTGTCGAAACCGTCCTCTAGGTCCTCGGGATGCACCGCGCCCGGCCCGTCGACCGCCGTGTCGCTCAGCCGCGCGACGTCATACAGGTAGAGCTGCCCCGCCGTCAGCCAGACATCGTCGACGCACGCGAGTCGCACCGCAATCGCGCCATCGTTCCAGTGCTCCTTTTGCACGATATGTGGGTCGTAGACGTCAAAGCGACGGTCGGTGCGCGTATCCTCCAGCACGACCATGCCAGTCGCGGGATCCTTGTCCAAAATGCCAAAGCGCGAGAAATACTGCGTGTCACGCACCCGCTTAAGTCGCCCGAGCGAAGCTGGAGAAATTGACGCTGGCGGCTCGTCCACATACAGTTCCAACAGCGTCTTGCCGTGGTAATAGGGGCGCTCAAACAGCAGCCAATCGGTAAACGCCATGTTGTAGGCCATGATTTCGTTTTGAGAAGGTTCCTCGCAATAGCTGAGCCACGGATCGACGATAATCTCGAACCGCTCGCGCGCCGGCTCCAGGAATTGAAACTTCCGCAGCATCCAAAAGTGAGCCATGTCGGCAATATCGCTGCCGACGGCTTCGGCCAGCTGTGCTCGGTCAAAAACTTGGTCAGTCATGGCATCCTCCTCAAACTGATGAACCTCAATTTGAGCTTACGAGGAGGGCGAGCAGCCACTGTCAGCGCGGGCAAAATAGGCCTTCGACTGCAAACCAGATGCTAACCAAACACTTGACGGGACACTTGACCGAATGAGCGCACCGCAAAGAAACCGCAGGTAGACATAGACAGCCAACCCGCCCTTTTGAGCCAGATGCCCGCAGCCACCACAGAAACAACAGGTGACCACAGCCCAAGAAGTCGACAAATGAACACCCATACGTCGACAAACGAACAGGCGCCCCGTGAAGAGTGTCCCCAACGACTAGACAAAAAAGAACGTCCCCAATGACTAGTCGTTGGGGACGTTCTTAAATGACTACTTTACAGCGCAAGCGCCTCGGCGACTTCGGCTGCGCAGGCCAGGGCATCGGCCATGGCGTTCACCACGAGCGAGCTGCCGTTGCGGGCATCACCCGCCACATACACCGGCGCGGCATCCGCGGCGACACCCTCCGCGCGAGCCGCGAGGTGCGAGCCCTCGGCAGCCATCACCGGCAGCGGACGACCAACGGTGGCAACAGGCACGCCGACAGCTTCGAACACACCGTGCTCGGGACCCGTAAAGCCGCAGGCGATGAGCACCAGCTGCGCCGGCACCTCATGCTCGGAGCCCGCAATGCGTTCGGGCTTGCCGGCCGACCAATCCAAATCGGCCACGCGCAGGCCCGCGGCCGCGCCCTTCTTGTCCAGCAGCACCTCGAGCGTATCCACGCCCCAAGCACGCATCTCGCCACCCATCGCAGCGATAGCCTCCTGCTGGCCGTAGCCGGTCTTCTTAACGTTGGGCCACTGCGGCCAGGGGTTGCTCGCCGCGCGCTTATCGGGCGCAGCCGGCAAGAACTCAAACTGACGCACGCTGCGTGCACCCTGGCGCACCGCGGTACCTACGCAGTCGTTGCCGGTATCGCCACCGCCAATGACCACAACATCTAGGCCGCGCGCGTTCACCGCGGGCTCGCCGCCATCGAGCACCGAGACGGTCGAAGCCGTCAGGTAGTCCACGGCATACACCACGCCCGGGGCATCCACATTCGTAGCCGAAAGACCGCGGGGCGCACGAGCACCGGCAGCCACCACAACGGCGTCAAACCCATTGAGCTTGGCCGCTACCGCAGGGTTCGTAACATCAGCGCCCAGCTCAAAGACGATGCCCAGCTCGCGCATGAGCGCCACGCGACGCTCGACCACGGACTTCTCGAGCTTCATGTTGGGAATGCCGTACATGAGCAGGCCGCCCGGGCGGTCGTC
>CAMQPJ010000215.1 GCA_947003675.1 uncultured Collinsella sp.
CTCGAGACTGAGGCTAAGCCGGCTGCAAAGTCTGCCGCCAAGAAGACCACGACTCGTAAGACGACGGCTAAGAAGGCCACTACGACCAAGGCGACGACAACCAAGACCACCGCTACCAAGACAACGACGACGCGCAAGCGCACGACCGCCGCTGCAAAGAAGGCCGCCGAGGCCGCTCCCGAGGTAAAGGCTGAAGCCGCCGTCGAGGCCAAGCCCGCCGTCAAGGCACCGGCCAAGACCACTGCCAAGAAGACGACCGCGACCACCAAAAAGGCAACGGCAGCCAAGAAGACCACGACAACGAAGGCGACGACCACGAAGGCCGCCACGACCAAGGCAGCCGCAAAGCCGGCCGCCAGAGTCGAGGAGACGCCCGTCGAGGCAAAGCCAGCCGCCAAGACCACCACGCGCAAGCGCTCTACGACGACGGCCAAGAAGACCACGACCAAGGCTGCTGCTCCCAAGGCAGAGGCTAAAGCCGAGGACAAGCCTGCAGTAAAGGCCGAGCCGGCACCGAAGGCCGCTGAGGTCAAGACCGCTCCGAAGGCTACGGCAAAGACCGAGCCCGCCAAGGAGGCCCCGGTCTCCCCTGCCGCTCCGGCCGAGGAAAAGGCCCCGACCAAGAAGACCTCCGTCCGCAAGGCAACGGCCACCCGCAAACGCCGCTAGCCCACAGACGATCTAAAACCTAATCAAAACCCTAAACAAGGGGCGCTCCAACCGGGCGCCCCTTCTCTGTAGACAGTTGGTAAAACGATTTTCTAGGACAACCGTTCGCCGATGGTAAACGGATGTTGTTTATACACCCTGTGTACAACAGATATACTTATATCTTGTGCGTAAAGCCCATGGCCCGTAGGCCGTGATTCTATTGAACTGGACCGTACTATGAGATTGATACACAACAGCCGCCTACCGCAGTTTCGCACTCCGTTTGGCGCTGTGACCACAGGAACTACCGTTGCACTCTCGGTTATTTTGGAGGATGCCGATCCCAACCAGGCAACACTCACCCTGCGTACCTGGGTCGATGAAGTCGGCGAGACCCTGATTCCGATGGAGCACGAAGGCGATGGCATTTTTACCGGCGAGCTCAAATGCACTGAACCGTGTCTTGTGTGGTACAGCTTTATATGCAATATCGAGGGCCAGCCCGAGGTTCGCCTGGGCGCGCCCCAGGGCCGCACCGGCGGCGAGGGCGTAACCTACGACTACGCCGAGGTGCCGTCCTTCCAGATTACCGTCTACAAGCACCGCGAGAACCGCCCCACCTGGTACGAGCGCGGCATGGTCTACCAGATCTTCCCCGACCGCTACGCCCGTGACGAGCATTGGCGCGAGCGCACAATGGCCCAACTCGAAAAACCGCGCAAGGGCATTCAGCGCCGGATGGTCGAGGACTGGAACGAGCCGCCCGTGTACGAGCGCGCCGAGGACGGCTCCATCAAGACCTGGGACTTCTACGGCGGCTCGCTCAAGGGCATCCAGGAAGACCTGCCCCGCATCGCCGAGCTGGGCTTTACGGCCATCTACCTCAACCCCATCTTTGAAGCCGCGAGCAACCACCGCTACGACACGGCCGACTACACCAAGATCGACCCGATCCTGGGCACCGAGCAGGACTTTACCGAGCTGTGCCAGGCAGCCGAGAAGCTGGGCATCTCCATCATCCTGGACGGCGTCTTCAACCACACGGGCGACGACTCGATATATTTCAACCGCTATGGCAACTACCCCGGCGTGGGTGCCTGGCAGAGCGAGGATTCGCCGTGGCGCGATGCGTTTACTTTCCACGAGGACGGCTCGTACGACTGCTGGTGGGGCGTGGGCAACATGCCGGCCATCAACGAGAAGTCCGAGCTGGTACGCGAGAGGCTCCTGGGCAAGGACGGCGTGATCCGCAAATGGCTGCGCGCCGGTGCCCATGGTTGGCGCCTTGACGTCGCCGACGAGCTTTCCGACGACTTCCTGGCCGAGATCAAGAAGGCCGTACTTGCCGAAAAGCCCGACGCACTGTTGCTCGGCGAAGTCTGGGAAGACGCCTCCAACAAGATTAGCTACGGCCATCTGCGCCGCTACCTGCAGGGCTCCGAGCTGGACTCTGCTATGGATTATCCCTTCCGCGACATGGTCATCGGCTTTTTGATGGGCTACAAGAACGCCTACCAGGCAGCCGAGGATATCGAAACCCTGCGCGAGAATTATCCGCGCGAAGCCCTGTCCTGCGCGCTCAACCTGCTGTCGAGCCACGACCGCCCGCGCATCATCTCGGTGCTCGGGGGCGGCCCCGACGAGTCACAGCTGCCCGAGTGCGAACGCAGCAAGTGGCGCCTGGACGAGAACTCGATGGGCCTGGCCAAGAGCCGCTTTTGGCTCGCCACGCTCATGCAGATGACCTTCCCAGGCGTGCCTTCGATCTACTACGGCGACGAATACGGCCTGGAGGGCCTGACCGATCCGGGCAACCGCCGCACACTGCCGACCAAGGACCAACTGCACGACTTCGACACGCTGGCTATTGTCAAGAACGCCTCCGCCGTACGCCGTGCATTGCCATTTATGATCGACGGCGAGATCAAGGCCTTTGCGCTCAACGACGAGGTGCTGGCCTACAACCGCACGGGCAAGGATGGCGAGTCCGCGACGATTATCATCAACCGCAGCCTGCGCAATTCGCACCGCGTGACGATTCCGGCGCTCGACGAATGTGCGAGTGACGTGATCAGCGGTCACGAGTGCGAGATCCACAACGGTACGGTCACGCTCGATCTGTATCCGCTGGGCTCGTCGATCATCTATCACCATGCCGAGCAGCGCCTGCAGGAGCCGCTCGATCACGGCGCGGGCGTCGTGTGCCATATCACCTCGGTGCCCACCGACGACGGCAAGCCCGGTACGATTGGCGCACCAACGCGTCGCTTTATCGACCATCTGGCCGCCATGGGCATGCGCTACTGGCAAGTTCTGCCTGTCAACCCGACAGACTTCTTCCGCTCCCCTTACGCTGGGCCTTCGGCCTTTGCGGGCAATATCGACCTGCTGCCCGAAAGCCAAGAGGAACTGGCGGCCGACTTTGAGACTTGGAAGGCCCGTGGCGGCGAGGATGCAGACCCGCTCTACACGGCGTTTAAGCATCGCAACGCCGACTGGCTCGAGAAGTACTGCGTCTACATGGCCGTTAAGAAGTACTTTGAGGGCGA
>CAMQPJ010000216.1 GCA_947003675.1 uncultured Collinsella sp.
CAGATCCTGCGTGGGTCGAGTTTGCCGGTCAGGGTCCGGTTCCGCTGGGTTCGGGACTTGTCTACCGCTGCTGTGATGAGGGTGCCGAGGATTTGGTGCTGGGCGTCGAGGTCTGTGAGGACCTGTGGGTACCTGCGCCGCCCTCGACCGAGATGGCGCTTGCCGGTGCGACGATGATTCTCAACCCGTCGGCTTCGGACGAGATTATCGGTAAGGCAGACTATCGCCGCAGCCTCATCTCTAACCAAAGCGCGCGCCTGTACTGCGCCTATGCCTACGCGGATGCGAGCGAGGGTGAGTCCACGACCGACATGGTCTTTGCGGGCGAGAACCTCGTCTACGAAAACGGCTCCAAGCTCGCCGCCACGAAGCTCCTCACCTGCGATATGGCGGTGGCCGATGTCGATCTTGACCGTCTGGTTGCCGAGCGCCGCCGCTCGACGACGTGGGCGCGCGCGGACGATGCGCCGGAGGCCACGACCGTTGAGTTTTCGTTTGAGGGCGTGCTGGCAGACGAGCCTGTCCTGCGCGATGCCTGCGATATCGACCGCGTTTTCCCTCGCGCGCCTTTTGTGCCGGCCGACCACGGTGATCTGGCCGAGCGCTGTGAGACCATTCTCAATCTGCAGACTGCTGGCCTCAAGACCCGCCTTGCCCACACGGGCACCAAGGCTGCGGTCATCGGCCTTTCGGGCGGCTTGGACTCCACGCTGGCACTGCTTGTGACCGTGCGTGCCTTCGATGCGCTGGGACTGCCGCGTACGGGCATCACGGCGGTCTCCATGCCCGGCTTTGGCACGACGCATCGCACCAAGTCCAATGCCGAGTCGCTTGCCCGCGACCTGGGCGTGAGCTTCCGCGAGATTTCGATTCACGCGGCTGTGGAGCAGCACTTCAAGGACATTGAGCACGATCCGACCGTACAGGACGTGACCTACGAGAACAGCCAGGCTCGCGAGCGTACGCAGATTCTGATGGATCTGGCCAACCAGGCTGGCGGTTTTGTCATCGGCACGGGCGACCTGTCGGAGCTGGCGCTCGGCTGGGCTACGTACAACGGTGACCACATGAGCATGTACGCCGTCAACGCGAGCGTGCCCAAGACGCTTGTGCGCCATCTGGTGCGCTATGCGGCCGATGTCTTTGGCGGGCGCATTGCCGAGGTTTTGCTCGATATCCTCGACACGCCGGTGTCCCCCGAGCTTCTGCCGCCCACGGGCGATGGCGAGATCGCACAGAAGACCGAGGATTTGGTGGGCCCGTACGAGCTGCACGACTACTTCCTCTACTACCTGCTGCGTTTTGGCTTTGAGCCGGGCAAAATCTACCGCATGGCGCTCAAGAGCTTCGAGGGCGTCTACGACGCCAAGACCGTCCACACGTGGTTGCGTACGTTCTATCGTCGCTTCTTTGCCCAGCAGTTTAAGCGCAGCTGCCTGCCCGATGGTCCCAAGGTGGGCTCGGTGACGCTCAGCCCGCGCGGCGATTGGCGTATGCCGAGTGACGCCAGCTCGCGTCTGTGGCTTGCGCAGATCGACGCGCTCAATCCAGTTGACTAAGGTTGGCTAAATTGAACCAATACGGGGGTTGCAAGCGTTACACTTTTGCAATCTGATGGCCCGTATCGCGCGGCGCTCTTGTCGGAGCGCCGCGTTTTTAATATAGAAATGTGGTACCATGCAGGCATCGCAGCGTCGCGACCGCATTGGCGCGGAGGTCTTCGCCTCGCTCAACAACAAGCTTCTCGCGCTGAAGGCTCAGGGCAAGACCATTTACAACATGAGCGTGGGCACGCCCGACTTTAAGCCGTACGGCCACGTGGTCGATGCGCTCACACAAGCCGCCCAGGATCCAGAGATGTGGAAGTACGCCCTGCGCGACCTGCCCGAACTCAAGCAGGCCGTGTGCGATTACTATGAGCGCCGCTTTGGCGTTTCGGGCATTACGCCGTCCATGGTGCAGTCGTGCAACGGCACACAGGAGGGCGTGGGTCATTTGGGCCTGGCCCTGCTCGACCCGGGTGACACCATTCTGGTTCCCGATCCGTGCTACCCGGTCTTCGAGGCGGGCGCCAAAATCGCCGATGCCAAACTCGAGTACTATCCGTTGGTTGCCGAGCACAATTACCTGCCCTATGTGGCGGGCATCGATCCCGAGGTTGCCGATCGCGCCAAGTATATGATCGTGTCGCTGCCCGCGAACCCGGTGGGCTCGGTGGGCACGCCCGAGGTCTACGAGGAGATCATCGCTTTCGCCCGCGAGCACGACCTGCTCATCGTCCATGACAACGCGTACTCCGACATCGTGTTCGACGGCGAGCCGGGCGGAAGCTTTTTGCAGTATCCCGGTGCGCTCGAGGTGGGCGTTGAGTTCTTCTCGCTCTCCAAGTCGTTTAACGTCACCGGTGCGCGTATCGGCTTTTTGGTCGGCCGCGAGGACGTGGTCTCTGCCTTTGCCAAGCTGCGCAGCCAAATCGACTTTGGCATGTTCTTCCCGATCCAGAAGGCCGCCATCGCCTGCCTAAACGGTCCGCGCGATGAGGTCGAGGCGCAGCGTCTGAAGTACCAGGAGCGCCGCGATGCCCTGTGCGACGGTCTTGAGGGCCTGGGCTGGGAGCGTCCCAACGCGCATGGCTCTATGTTTGTGTGGGCCAAGCTTCCCGGTGGCCGCACCGATTCCATGGCGTTTTGCGAGGAGCTTATGGAGAAGGCCGGCGTTGTGGTGACGCCGGGCGCGAGCTTTGGTCCTTCGGGCGAGGGGCACGTGCGCATGGCGCTGGTTCTGCCACCCGATCAGATTGCTTTGGCTGTTGAGGCCATTCGCGAGGCGGGCCTGTATTAGAAAGCTATTTCGCCTCGTCAATAGCTCGAAACCGATTTCGTGCAGTTATTTTACGAATCCTGCAAACAATTTCGGTAAACGGTCGATTTTTGGCTGCGAATAGGAGCATAATCAAAGTCCCGATTGGATGTATTGGGATTACGGCAAGCCGCTCGGGTCGTTCCCGGGCGGCTTGTTTGTGGAGTGAGATGGGAGTTTCTAATGGTTAACGAGAAGAAGGTCGCTATTGTCGGCTGCGGTTTCGTCGGTTCGTCTTCGGCGTTCGCGCTGATGCAGAGTGGTCTGTTCTCCGAGCAGGGACTCATCGACCTGGGCAAAAACCGCGCCCCGGGGGAGGGCCGGGATATAGCGCCCCGG
>CAMQPJ010000217.1 GCA_947003675.1 uncultured Collinsella sp.
CACTCCCCCATGCAAAAACGCTGCAATTGTTTAACGTTATAGCTCAATTGAGGAGCAGCGGCGGCAGGTTTTCGGTCAACTGGGGAGTTTTAGGCGTACGGGGTAAGGGCACGTCCGCTTTGGAGCAGCGGGGCGACGCTCCCCTATCGCAGCGACAGGCGCGCGGGCCACTGCGCGCAGTTTATTGGCCACTTTGGAGGATGTCCCGACAGGCTCGCGCCGGTCCAAAAAGTTGGCGCGGCAAGAAAAATGCGCCCCTGTGGGCGCACCATCCCGTTTGCTATTCCGCCTTTTTAACGCGTGGCTTGCGGCCGCGCGGCTTATCGACCAGTGCGGACTCACCGCTCTCGCGGTACTGACGGCACCAAGCCTTGACCGAAGACTCGCTGGGAATCTTGTGCTTGATCATGGCCTCGCGAACCGTCAGGCCGTTTTCCAGACGGTCCTTAACCACGGCGAGCTTTACGTCGTACGAATAGGTGTGATGGCGAGCGCCCGCGTTGAGCACAGCGTCGGCACCGCCCACGGCATATGCACGGGCCCACTGACGAGCCGTGGCCTGGGGAATGCCGAGCTTTGCAGCGAGGGCGCGGTGACCGACCCCCTCTTGGAGGATCTCGACGGCACGCTGCCTAACCTCGGGCGTATGCGTGCGAGTCCTAGTTGCTTCCGACATACCTGCCACTTCTTAGCCTTAACCGTTAATCTGCTTTCTTACGTGCACGCTAGATAGTAGCATTTTGCTGTTTGCTCAAAGCAGTTAATTAAAATAGACGCGGCATTATCTGGGCATTTGACACCTATTTACGGCGTTTCTTTATCGATTATTTACGCTGGTAGCTAGCTCGCAGCTAATCGTCATTCGTTTGCCAACAAAATTGGCATCTCTTTATGTCCTTTGGTCTAGAGGGAATAATTATTAACCTCTCCCCCAATAATTTTGAGCGGCCTGCAGGGCAGTGACGCCTCACTTCTCATGATTACCGCGCATTGCCATCCACCCGAGCAAAACAAAAAGGACGGGACCTGCTGCGCTTGCAGACCCCGCCCCGGTTGACACCCGATGGGACGCAGTCGGGCGAGGCGAATCCGTGCTACCGCCCCGCCCCGCTGCGATGGTCAGCTACAGCTCGTTGGCCGCGTGATATGCCGTGCGAATGGCGCTCGCAATGTCGGCGGTGCGCTCGCCCGAGCAGTCGCCCACGCAGGTCACGGGCACCGTCACGCTATCCAGGTCAAACGCGTTGGCCTTGGAGCCCACGGCCATCACCACGTAATCGCAGGCGATCTTCACCGGCTCCTCGGCGCCGTCCTCGGTGGTGCGAACAGCCTCCACGCCCTCGTCGGTAATGGCGGTCAGGCGGGTCTTCACGTACTGCCCCACGTTGTGCTCGGCAAAGTCGCTCATGATCAGCGGCAGAATGGTCTCGGACTCGCCCGCGGCAATCTTGTCGAGCATCTCCACGATCGCCACCTCGCAGCCGTGCTGCAGCAGGTACTCGGCAGTCTCGGTGCCCACCAGGCCACCGCCAATGACGGCGACGCGGCCCGTAAGCTCCACCTTGCCGGCCAGCACGTCCCAGCTCGAGACGACCTTCTCCGAGTCGGCGCCCGGAACGGGGATGACCACGTCGTGCGCGCCCACAGCCACAATCGCGGCGTCGGCGGCGTTGAGGTCCTCAGCGGTAGCGACGTGGTTGAGCTCAACCTTCACGCCCAGGCCAGGCAGAATCTTCTCGTAGTACTCGACCGAGCGCATGATCTCGTCCTTGCGCGGAGGCGCAGCCGCCAGCACAATCTGGCCACCCAGATGATCGCTCGCCTCGTAGACGGTCACATCGTAGCCGCGCTTGGCCGCCACGCGCGCGGCCTCCAGGCCGGCGATGCCGCCGCCCACCACGGCGATCTTCTTGTCGCCCTCGCCCGGCTTGATGGCAACGGTCGCCTCGTCGCCGTTCTCGGCATTGAGCACGCACGAGATGTACTTGCGGTTTTGAATCGCGTCGACGCAGCCCTTGTTGCAGTTGAGGCACTCGCGGATGGGCTCACCCGTGGCAGCCTTCAGCGCAATGTCGGGGTCGCACATGAGCGAGCGGCCATAGGCGATGATGTCGGCCGCGCCGTCTTCCAGGATCTTCTCGCCGGCCTCGACCGAGACCACGCGGCCGACGGTGGCCACCGGCACGGAGACCAGGGCCTTAACGCGCTCGGCCACCGGCAGCGTCCAGTTGTAGGGCATGGCGCCCATGGGCGGAATGGTATCGCCCATGTTGCCGGTGTGGTTGGCCTGCGCGACCTGGATCATGTCGATGCCGGCGCCCTCGAGCAGCTTGGCAAACTCGCAGGCCTCGTCGGGCTGCAGGCCGCCCTTGCCGCGCGGCGTGCCGTCGGGGTTCTCCATGATCACGGGGAGCTTGTACTCCACCATCAGCTGCGGCGCGGCCTCCTTAATGGCAGCGACGACCTCCAGCGCATAGCGAACGCGGTTCTCGAACGAGCCACCGTACTCGTCGGTGCGCTGGTTGAGGATGGCCGAGCACAGCGAACCCACCAGGCGGTCGCCGTGGACCTCGATGGCGTCGATGCCGGCCTGCTGAGCGCGAGCGGCCGAGGCGGCGATAGCCTCCTTGATCTGGGTGAGCTGCTCTACGCTCGCCTCGTTCACAAAGTGCTGCATGTCGTGGTGCAGCTTGGCGTATGCCTGATTGCGGATCTCGTTGGACTCGGCCATCTTGGCGGCAAAGGTCTCCTCGTCGCCGGCGGCCTTGGCCTCCTGCGCGGCCTTGGCGGCGGCCATGGATCCCATGACCATGCGGCCGACGCCGGGCACGTCGTACTCGGGGTGGAACAGCTGCAGCGCGACCTTGGCGCCGTGCTTGTGGACGGCATCGGCCAGGGCCTTAAACGTGGGGATTTGGGCGTCGGTCGCCAGCTTGGGCGTGGGGCTTGCGGTCATGACGGGAGCAACGTCGCCGATGACGATGTAGCTCACGCCGCCACGGGCCAGGCGCTCGTAAAAAGCCAGGCTGCGCTCGCCAATGGAGCCGTCGCGCTCCTCGTAGCCGGTGGTCAGCGGCGGGAACATAATGCGGTTTTTGAGCTCAAGGGGGCCAACCGTAATGGGCTGAAGCAGCTTGGATGCAGGTGCGGTCATGGACATTCCTCTCTTGTAGGCGCGGCGGC
>CAMQPJ010000218.1 GCA_947003675.1 uncultured Collinsella sp.
CCCCCACGGACCGCCTCCGCCACTACCCTGACACTTCCTGATACCGACCAAAAAGGGACAGGTTTATTTTGGCAGGTTTTATCTGGGCAAACGCCGGCGGTAGGCGGCCGGCGTGCAGCCATAGCGCTCGGCAAACTTTTTGTAGAAGAAGCTCATGTTGGCGTAGCCGGCCTCGCGCGCCGCGGCCTCCGCAGTGGAGCCGGCGTCGAGCAGTGTTGCCGCGCGTGTCAGGCGGCTCTCCTGTACGAGTTGCATAAATGTGCGCCCCGTCTGCCGCTTGAGCAGCGCGCTTGCGTAGTTAGGGCTCAGGTGCAGGTGGCGGGCTAAGTCGTTGAGCGTGCAATCGCAAGCATGCCGCTCGATGTAGCCCACGGCGGCCGCGACCTGCGCCGAAGGCAGCGTGGGCATGTCCGTCTGCAACAGCGATGTCTCATAGCTTTGCATCAGCTCAACCAGCAGCAACTCAAACAGCCTCGACACGGTCTGGGGACTCGCCGCCGTCGGCTCCAGAAGCTCGCACAGTATCTCCTGCATGTATCGGCGCACGCGGCGGCTGTTGCCCGTGCGGAAATGCACATGGCCGCGGTGGTCGGTTTCGTCATTGAGGGCATTAATGAGGAACTGCGAGACGGTGCTTGACGGCGACAGGCTCTGCTCTAGGCTGCGGTGCAACATCGGCCGCGAGATAACGATGCTCAGCATAATGTCATGCTCGCCGAGCTCGCCCACGGCATGTGGACAGGCCGCGTCGAGCAAGAGCACCTCGTTTTGGGCAAGCGTGAGCTGTGCGCCGTTGACGACCTGTGGCGCATGACCGCGATAGACATAGCTGATTTCGACATAATCGTGCACATGCTCCGGCACGGGGTTAAAGCGCGAGTTGCGTACAATCGACAGACCCTCGGGCATGCCTTCTTGGTGCAAGGCTCGCGTCGGGTCACCGATTTTATGGATATGTTTCTCACCTATATTCTGCTGATGACCCGAGCCGAACGCATCATTCCAGTCATAGCGGGCGCCCGCGTGGTAAGCACGCTCGCTGTCGGTCAGCTCGAGCAGAAGGCTGTCTAAACGTGCGAGATCCATGGCATCACTATCGTTGATTCAGTCATATGCTGTCGTGATTTTGATATTAGCAGGAATGCGCGCGCGGCGGACTCTGACTTCAATCGATTTAAAAGGTTGGTTTTAGAGGAGTGGATATGGCGGCATACGACAACCATGTGCTTCCGTTCTTGTGGCTCAAGGGCGAGGCGCACGAGACGATTACCGAATACTTGGAGCAGATTGCCGGTGCGGACATCCGCGAAGTCTGCCTTGAATCGCGCACGCATCCCGAGATTTGCCGCGACGGCTGGTGGTCCGACCTGCGTTTTATCATTGTCGAGTGCAAGCGCTTGGGGTTGAAGATCTGGCTGCTCGATGATGCCCATTTCCCCACGGGCTACGCCAACGGCGCGCTTGCGGGCGAGGATGTTGACCCCGCGCTTAAGAAGACCGTGCTCAAACATCGCACGGTTACGGTCGTTGGTCCCCAGCCGTCCACGGTCATCAAGCTCGGCAATCTTATGGATCCCACGGAGCGCTTTGTGGGTGCGGCGACTTTCGACGCCGCCGGCGCACCGCTCGACTTTGAGCTCTCCGTTGAGCAGGCCGACGGCACCCCCGCCCGCCTGCGTTTTGACGCGCCCGCCGGCATCACCACCGTCGAGCTCTTCGTCACCAGCCAAAAAACCGGCTTTCGCGATGAGTACATCAACATGGTCGACGCCGATTCGTGCCGCGCGCTCATCGATGCCGTCTACGAGCCCACGTTTGAGCATCTGGGCGACGAGTTCGGCTGCACCATCCTGGGGTTCTTTACCGATGAGCCAGGCTTTATGAACGAGAAGGGCACGGCTCTCGACGACGCTTCTACCAGCAGCTTTATTGGACGCGGCGATATGGCACTACCTTGGTCGGACGAGCTTGCCAGCCGCCTGCGCAATGCACTTGGCGAGGACTGGCTCACCAAGCTACACGGCCTTTGGACACGCGAGGCAGATGGCGCTCGAGTCCGTCACACCTACATGGACATTGCCACGCAACTCTACCGCACCTGCTTTGACGAGCAGATCGGCGACTGGTGCCGTGAGCACGGCGTCATGCACATCGGACATGTGATTGAGGACAAAAGCTGCCACACGCGCCTGGGCCAGGGCGCCGGGCACTACTTCCGCGCTGTCGCCGGTCAGGACATGGCGGGCATCGATGTGGTTATCAACCAGCTCGCCCCTGGCATCGACCACGGCCCTTACAGCTACTTCCATGGCGCATGGAACATCGAGTTCTTTACCTACGCGCTTGCCAAACTGGGCTCTTCGGCCGCGCGCCTCGACCCCAAAAAACAAGGACGCTGCATGGCCGAGGTCTTCGGCGCCTTCGGCTGGCACGAGGGCTTGCGCGAGATGAAATGGATTGCCGACCACATGCTCGTCCGCGGCGTCAATTGGTTTACGCCGCACGCGTTTAGCATGGCGCCCTTTCCCGATTGGGACTGCCCGCCGCACTTTTACGCGCACGGCAACAATCCGCAGTGGCCGCACTTTGGGCAGCTCATGAGCTATATGAACCGCACGGCAACACTGCTTTCGGGAGGCTGTGCCACGCGTCCCGTCGCCATCCTGTACCACGCCGATGCCGAGTGGGCCGGCAGCGCCATGCCTATCGAGCGCGTGGCTGCCGAGCTCACGCGTGCGCAGATCGACTTTGATTTTGTGCCCGCCGAGGCTTTTGAAGACAAGAGCCGCTACGAGGTTTCGATTGCCGACGGATTACTTTGCGTTAACAACTGCCGCTACCAGGCATTTGTTATGCCCGGTGCTACGTTTATTGGCGCGGAGACGGCGCAGGCCGTAAGGCGCATGATTGATGCGGGAGTTATGGTCCTTGCCGTCGACGAGGTGCCGAGCGCGCTTTACGACGCGGACGTCGTGGTTGAACTGGGTGAACTTGCAGCGACTCAGCTTGCCGATATGGCGGGCGTGTTGGCGAGCGCTGGGCTGCAGACGGTTGTCACCGACACGCCCCAGCCCTGGTTGCGCGCGCTTCGTTACGCGGGCGCCGGGGGGGCCGTCGGTTTTGGGGTGCACGCGCCCCCCCCCGCGCGCCTCGCCGGCCCGGGTGCGGGTGGGGCAGGCGCG
>CAMQPJ010000219.1 GCA_947003675.1 uncultured Collinsella sp.
AAAGCACGTTGTTTTGCGCCGTCGCCTCATCGGGCGCCAGCACCGCGGCAGAGATAGCACCGCGATCGCCAAGCCTGACTGCCGCGTTAAACGAGGAGTTAAGTTGATCGGGGCTGGTAATGTCACCCGAAACTGCAAAGGCGACCACGCCGTTGCGGCCAGGTGGGGCGATACGCGGGCGCTCGCCGGAAAGCGCTTTAATGGCCTGGTCAAACGCATTGCCCGCACGGTCGGCCTCATCCTCGGTCTGACGCTCAAGTTCGAGTTCTTTGTTGCGGCATTCGACGTAGTCTTCCAGAGCCTCTTTGAATCGATCAAAGTGGTACTCAAAGCCGTTTTCGATAGAAGTCGAAGGAGCCGCAACGGCACCGAGCGACGAAACACCAAAATGGCATCTATTGCATTTGTCCTGCCCGTCATAAGCAGCAACCGAGGCCAGCCCGCATGGCGCCCCCTTCTTATAGTTGGGGCAACTCGTTCCGTAATGCAGATACGTCTTGCCATCGATGGCACTGGTTGGCCACACCGTATCGGTATAGAGTTCCGTCGCTCGCACCTCGTCAGTGTTGCGCGGCAACAGCGGGATATAGGAAGCGACTTCATCTCCGTCCTCGGTTACATATGCACGATTGACCTCTGTACTCGCATAGGTGTAAAACGCCTTGCGCGCCGCCGACTCCGCCTTCGTCTCGACGCTTGAACCCTGCGGTTTTTCGTCTGCCAGGCGTTGACGGTAGTAGGTCTTCGCGCGGTCGAGCGCCACCTGTGGCTCCCACGAAATGCTCGAGGCATAATGCGGGTTCTGCTCACCCGAGAGCTTTGCCAAACTCCTCGTACGTTCCCACATGCATGAACAGCTACCGACCGAAGCCGGAACCGATCCACCGCAATCCGCTAGCCAGGCGCGCTCTTTGGCCTTCGCCGTCTCCTCCGATGCTTTTTGCAGCTCCTCGGCCGCGCGCTCCAGATCTTCCGATGCATCTTTAATGGCATCGGTCGAGATTTCGGATCCTTCGAGCGCAACAAAATCCGACTCGGATGTCCTGGGCACGGCAAGCGCCGTACCGGTATAGGTCACGCCGTCGGTATCCTGCGCCGATACTGCCTGCATGGCACGCGCGGCAACCAGGTACGGCAAGGCGGTCTCAATCTTTTGCAGGCCCTTTGCCGCGCTTTTGGCAAACTTGTTACGCGTTTTAATGATCTGGGTTCCCGTATCGATGATATCGCTGCCGACAACCTCGGCACCTGGAATGAGAATGGCAACCAAGCCGGTGCCGATCGTGGCAAACCCCGCCAGGCCCAAACTCAAAATGCTCGCATCCACCACCGTGGCGGCCGTGTGATAGGACGACACCACGTTGGCGCCCGCCAGTGCACCGCTATCGGCCGCCACCTGGGTGTCTCCGGCGCGCGACATGCTCCATATCGCCGCGGTCGACGAAAACAGCAGCGTAAGCACCACCAGAATGACAACCGCAGAGGAGAGCGTGGTATAGGCCCCGTCTTCGATAAACAAGTCGATACCGGCACGGCCCATAAAGCCGCCCCGCTTGCGGCGAGCGCCTGGTCGACGGCGGGCCGCAAACCCTTGCGTCGCCCGCAACAGGCAGCGCCTAATCCCATGCAGCAATCCATGAATCATAATCTCCCTCCAGCCATTCGGGACGCGATCGATACGAGACGTCGACCTTGAGCTCGACATAGCCGCCCTCGCCCGCACTGCCCATGGCCTGCACAAATGCACCGATCACGGGCAGCGGCTTAACCTCGCCGGCAACAGACACGGACGAAACGCCGCCGGCACCGGCCCGCCCCAACTCGATATCCCACGACAGCGGCCCGCCGGCATGAAAAATCGAGACGTTGGGCACCGCGGCAAGTCTGCGGCGAGTGAACTCCTTAAGGTCATCGTCGTCCTCAACCGTCGTCGTGGTCATAAGCCGCGCGGTCTCAGCGGCGGCAGACTCCATGACCGCGCGCGTATAGAGCAGGCACACCGGCTGCAACGCGAGCAAGATAAGCGTCAAAAACGTCGGCAGCAAAAAGGCGGCCTCGACCGTAGACTGCGCCCGATCCTCGCACGCGATATCAATACAGAACGATGTCCTTGGCACCCGTCGCGGCATCGATAACCGACGATGGGGCGACGCCATGAGACGCTGCCCGCTCGACCAGCGCCGCCAAGCGCCCATCGGTGCCAGCGCGCCAAAGCCCCGCAATCGCCAGCACAATCGATAACAGCGCCACGGTGACGATGGCGTATTCGACGGTCGACTGAGCAGATTCCTCACGCAGGACGTTATGCATTTCACGACCCCTCCTTTGACTCCGTTGTTTGCGGAACCAGACGCACGGCACGCAGGCGGCACGAGGCATCGCCGGCGTCCGCGGCAACCGTCACCATGTCGACCCAGCCTCGCCCATCGCGCACGATGGCGCCCCATACGTTACCCTTAATATCGAGATAGCCGCTCAGGGCGAGCTGGGCCGTGGGCACCTCGCGGTAGGCGCGCAACAGGTCTGCCGCTGCCTCGGTCATCGGCCGGTCCTCGGACCATGCGAGCCGAACAGCGATCGCGTTGTCTGCAGACGGCTCCGTCGAGCTGGCCGCCCGCTCGTCGAGTGCCTGCAGAAAAGTCCGAGCCGTGACGGCGGCGTTCTGACCGCCCATATCTCCCGCGCCTTCCGCTTGTGACACCACCGCCGAGCCCGATTCCAAATCGGCAGTAGCGCCTGGACGCTGCTGTCGCGCAACACCCAGCCCCCAAAGTGTCACCGCTATTGCCACGAGCAAACAGACGAGCACCAGCGGCGAACCAACAGGCCGCCTGCCTCCTACAGGCTGTTGATGCCGTCTTTGATCGCGTTCCATAGTTCTTCGACTTTGCTCTTAAACGCGACGATGGCGATAATCGCGATCACCACGAGCACGCCGACCAAGATGGCGTATTCGGTAGTGCCCTGCGCGCTCTCCTCCCGCAACAGCGCCTCGGCACGCTGGCGAGCGCGAATTGCCCGGCAAAAAGCCCAGCTCCAAGCCTTGCCCGCAATGTCGGTCATCGTGTTCATGTATTCCTCCCTACATCATCCCGCCTGCTCCCAGCAGCGGGCCCAATATGGACAGAAGCAACGCCGGCAAGATGAGCGTGCCGGTGGGAATCAGCA
>CAMQPJ010000220.1 GCA_947003675.1 uncultured Collinsella sp.
GGCCGCCCATCATCTTATCGATGGCGTCCTGAACCTCGCCCTCGAACTTTTTCATTCCCTCGTGTAAACGACGCTGACCGTCCTCAGAGCGCAGCTCCTCCATTTGCTCGGGCGAAATACCCAGTAGCTCGCCCAGCACGCCCATCATCTCGTTTCGCACGCGCTCGCTCGTATCCTCGTCAGCAAAACGGCGCACCTCGGCGCGCGCCAGCGAATCGACCGTCATACGCTCCTTGCCGTTAAGCCCCAGGTCGGACCACGCGAGCATATACGGCCAGGCACGCTCGGCAAACGAACGGGCCGAGACGATCGGCGCCATCGGCAACATGCGGCGGGCAGCCTCACCCTGTCGAACGAGCATCAGCAGCAGCGAGCAGGCCTCAGGCTTGCCAGCGGCCATCGGGATGTCGTCGAAAGATCGATTGCGGTCCACGTGCGCCTCGAGCGCGCCATCGACCTCACCCGGCTCAAGCCCGCCGAGCAGCTGTGCCGCACGGTCGAGCATATCGACCGGACCGTCGAGCGTCGAGAGCGCTTGCGCCAGCACGCGCTCCATGCAATCCTCCACCGCGTTGAGCGTCACGAGCTCCTGCGGCACCACGGCAGACGTACGGTTGCGTACGCGCGCCACAAACTCGAGCGTCGACAGGTATACGTCACCAAAGGGCGCATAATCGCCCTGGTAGCCGCCGCAAAGCGCGGGCGCCGCCAGCGCGTACTCAGTTTTGGACAGCGGACTCAGCGCCATCGCACCCAGCTCGAGCGCCGTATCCTCCAGCATGAGGCCCAGCGTGCGAGAACGCAGGCGCTCGGCGTCGCCCGCCGACACATCGCGGTCGAGCACACGCGCGGCATCCGGCGCATCGCGCTCAACCGTGCGAATATGCAGGCGCTCGGCAATGGCGCGAACGGCGGCACAGCGAGCAGCCTCGGCCTCCTCCTGCGCCGGCGTAAAGATGCGGTTGCGTCCCAACACCAGGCCGACCACATTGCGCGGACCTAGGGCGTCGACGGCAAGCGCCGCCAGCAGGGACGACGGCAGGTCGCCCTCGAGCGCCACCACGGCGCGCGACGTACCATGGGCTCGGGCGTTATCGCGCACAGCGAGCACCAGCGCCTGCCACAACCACTCCTCGGAACGAAACTCGGGCAGCTCGTGGTCCTCCAAGGCATCGAGCATCACGCCGCGCTGAATCTCCTGAACCAGCAGGCTCTCCTCAAAACACGGCGCCTGGGCCACCACGCGGCCGCAGTCGTCGAGTACAAACGACCCGCCGGTATACACCGACTCGTCGTACGCACCGACCGGCGCCATGCAGGCAAACCACACGCTGCGCTTAGATGCGATCTTGCGGTAGGCTCCGCTGCGCACGGCGGCAATCGCGGCGGTCTCGCGGTCGGTCATATCGAATGCGTTGAACTGGAAATAGGCGATGAGGTCGACGCCGGTCGGCAGCATCTCGAGCTCGCGGTCCAAGTCGAAGATCACGGCGATACGCACGCCGTCCACGTCGAAGACTGGCGGCGCCCAACGGGCATCGCCGGTCCCACCACGCTGCAGGGCAATGCTCGAACGGGCCGGCACCACATGGCCGTCCTTGAGCATCATGTAGTCGAGCAGGGGCTGGCCCTCAAACGAAACTGCCGCGGGCACGATGCAGATCATATCGAGCTCTTGGATACGCTCGGCGACGCCGGTCAAGCCGGCAAGTATGTCGTGCTCAAAGTCGGCAGCGCCCACCAGGCCGCCGGGCAGGGCTCCCATAAAGAGCGGAGCCGGCACGCACAACACGCGCGCACCGCGCTCATGGGCCAGGCGCGCCTGGTCCTCGATGCGACCGCAGATACCCTCAATATCACCCAGGCGCATATCGATCTGTGCGAGTGCGAGCTTCATGGCTCAGCCCTTTCCGTCGTAAACCATCGTTGTCGTAGTAAAAGCGCCGGCCGCAAGATGCAGTCGGCGCTTGCATGTGCATATGCTAGCTATGATACCCCGAGCGGGGGCGCGCTCCTAGAACGTCGCGGACCACAGCCCGTGCAGGTTGCAATAGGCATAGACGGTACCGGTCTTGGAACCGCCGGCAAAAAACGTCGCGGGCTTCATGCCGGGCTCAAGGTAATGGACCTCCAGACGGCCCTCGGCCTCAAGGGCGATCCACTCGATGTAGTGCTCGGGCACCATAGGGTGCTCGACCGAGCCCACGCGCGCACGGATCACGTGACCATCGCGCTCACTCTCGACGACCGGCACGTGCTTCTCGTGCGCCGCGTCCTCGGTGTTCGCGGTCAGCTCTGTGCAGCCGGCGGGGGTTGCAACGTCGTTGCCAAGGGCGGCAATGAGCTTGCCATCAGGGTCCTTAAAGAATTTCGCCATGATGTTCTCCTTTGCTGATGTGCCGATGTTCTCGATGCTTCTTATGCCCAAAGGCAAGCGAACCATCCACGGCATCGCAAATGAACACATAACGAGCGGGGACGATGGGGCAACGTGCGCTATCCGCCCTGGCGGCCCCACCCGAGCGGGTTAGCGCCCGTCGCCGCCGAGCAGTGCCAGAACATCCTCGCGGGTAAACAGCGCCGAGGAGATGCCGTCGCCGCCGAGCACGCTGTTGACCAGGTCGCGTTTGGACTCCTGCATCTGCATGATGCGCTCCTCGATCGTGTCCTTGGCGATGAGCTTGTACACGGTCACGGTATGTTGCTGGCCAATACGGTGCGCGCGGTCGGTCGCCTGGTCCTGCGCGGCCACGTTCCACCACGGGTCGTAGTGGATGACCACGTCGGCCGCCGTCAGGTTGAGGCCCACGCCGCCCGCCTTGAGCGAGATCAGAAACACCGGCACCTCGCCCGCCTGGAACTGCGCGACCATCTTGGCGCGGCTCTCCTTAGACGATGCGCCCGTGAGCTTAAGAAAGCCGATGTCCTCCTTGGCCAGGCGCTTGCCAATGATATCGAGCATGCCCGTGAACTGGCTGAACAGCAGAATGTGGTGCCCGCCGTCGAGCGCACCGTGCACGAGCTCCATGCAAGCGTCGAGCTTGGCGCTCCCTGCCTTGTAGTCCTCGTAGTGTAGATGCGGGTCGCAGCAGATCTGGCGCAGCTTGGTGAGCTCGGCGAGCACCTT
>CAMQPJ010000221.1 GCA_947003675.1 uncultured Collinsella sp.
GCAACGGCGATTACGCCAGGCTCGTCGGCGCACACGGCGGCCAGGCCGTAGGCGCCTACCACATGGGTGCACGCCTCGCGCACGGAGGCCATCAGGTCGTGCGTCTCGGCATAAGCCTCTTCGATCAGATGCGCGAAGACCTCCGTATCGGTCTCGCTCTTAAAGTGATGGCCGCGGCCCTCCAGCTCCTCACGCAGTTCGGCGAAGTTCTCGATAATGCCGTTGTGGACGATGGCGATGCGACCGTCGCAGCTGGTGTGGGGATGAGCGTTAACGACGGAAGGCTTGCCGTGAGTGGCCCAACGGGTGTGACCGATACCGCAGGTTGCGTCGCTATCGATATTGGAAAGCTCGCTCTCCAGACCCGCGACCTTACCCACGCGGCGGATAACGTCGAGGTGCGCCGCGGCGCCCTCGCCCACCTCGAGCGCGACGCCCGAGGAGTCATAGCCGCGATACTCCATGCGCTTAAGGCCTGTGACCAGAATGTTCTTTGCAATATCAGAGCCGGTGTAGCCGACGATTCCGCACATAGGATAAATCCCTTCGCTCGCGTGACTGCAAGACGTCCACGCACAGGGGGCGCTGAGACGTATAACGTTCGAGTATTGTACTCACGCAAGCGCAAGCTGATATACCAGAAGTGGTATCTTAACTTGGATACCACTCGATACACACACGTCCAGCCGGTCCAAACCACCACAATGGGGACAGGCGCCTTTGTGGTGGCCTGGGCTCCAGCGTTTGCCCAGATAAAACCTGCCAAAATAAACCTGTCCCTAATTGGCAGGTTTTGACACCTCAGAGGCGGGCGATGCTACAATCTGGCTTGTACTTGAAACGCATCAAAGGGGCCGCTATGGCAAAGGTAAAAATCAGCGACGTCGCGCGCGAGGCCGGGGTTTCGTTGGGCACGGTTTCCAACGCGCTCAACCATCCCGAAAAGCTGCGCCCCGAGACCCTCAAGCTCATTAACGAGACCATCAATCGCCTTGGCTACCTGCCCAACCAAAGCGCCCGTCAGCTCGCGGGCGGCGCCACCAAGTCCTTTGGCCTGGTGCTCCCCCGTCTCAACCACGGTTTTTCGCTCCAAATTGCCAGCGGCGCCCATAACGAGGCCCGCAAGCACGGTTACGACCTGCTCATCGCCAACGCCGATAACGACGATATTCTCCAGGACCATTACCTGCGCTACTTTATGGGCACGCAAATGTCCGGCGTCATGGTTCAGCCCATGGCATCCCCCGACTGGCACCCCGCTATGACCAAGATGCCTGTGCCGATTGTCCACCTGGACATCCATTGCTCCGCGCCCGGTTACTACGTGGCAGTCGACAACGAGGCACAAGGCCGCATCATCGCCGAGCTCGCCATCGCCCGCGGCGCGCGCCATATCACCGTTGTGGGCAGAGCAGCATTTGTGCAGCTCACCCTGCGCGTACTTGGCATTCACAAGGCCCTCGCCCTGCATCCCGATATCAAAATTGAAGTCATTGACGCCGGAGAGTGGAATACCGCAGCCGACGGCTACAGCATTGGCGCTCAGATTGCCGGGCGCCCTGCCGACGAACGCCCCGATTTTGTCGTCGGCCTGACCGACGTGTTGGCCTCGAGCGTTATCTCGGCATTGGTCGACAAAGGCATCTCCGTCCCCGAGCAGGTTCGCGTGGCCGGATGCGACGGCAACCCACTCGCTTGGAGCGGGTCGGTCCCCCTCACCACGGTGGCACCGCCGGGTTACGAAATTGGCCGCAAGGGTGTCCAACTGCTGATGGAGCAAATCGAGAACAAGGTCCCGACAAAGACCAAGCATATCCGCGTCGGCTCTGCAGTGCGCACCGTTACCACAGTCACGGCCGCCGAGGATATCAACCGCCAAGAACTCGTGCGGCCGTTCCTACTGGAGCGCGCCAGCACCCAGGCAAACACCCAGACCGACGCTACGGCCATCAACCTCGGCGCGTATCTATAGCACGTCGGCCAGTATGCCAAAACTCCGCCTAAGCAAAAGGGGCCCGACCATTGCCGGGCCCCTTTTGCTTAAACGCAAACGTGGGCAATCGCTCGCTTCAACGCCGCAATTGCCTAGTGTACGGCCTTGACCGCTGCCGTCAGATCGAACAACGTATCGAGCACGGCCTCGCAGCCATCCACCACGTCCTGCGGCAGCGGCACGATATCGGGAACGGCAAAGACATGGCAGCCGGCCGTGATGCCCGAGACGCAGCCGTTGCGCGAATCCTCGACCACGGCACATTCCTCGGGAGCGAAGCCCGCGCGCTCGCAGGCAAGAAGGTACATCTCAGGGTTGGGCTTGCCGTGCACGACGTCCTCGCCACAGGTCACCGTTTCAAACTTGTCAAAGAGGCCGACCATCTTAAGGTTGCGCTCCGCCGTAACGTGGCGCGACGACGTCGCAAGGCCCACGTGATAGCCCGCAGCCAGCAGCTCGTCTAGACACTCGGCGGCGCCGGCCTTAAGCTCCAGTTCGGTCTTGACTATCTCGTCGCGAATCTCCTTGTGGCGGACATAGATCGCCTCGGCGGTTTCGCGACTACCGTAATGTTCATCAAGGATGTCCATGACATCGGGCAGCGTGCGGCCGATAAACTGATGGATCAGAGCATCATCAATCGCGATCCCCAGCTCGGCAGCGCCCGCCTTCCATGCCTTGATGCCTAAACGCTCGGTATCGACCAGCGTTCCGTCCATGTCAAAAATAACAGCCTTGATCATATCGGCCCCCTCACCGGATTGCATTACTGCCACTCTACCGCACTTTACAAACTTGTATATAACGTATATAGCATATTGCACTTTCGTTACATAGGTAGAGGTCTTATGACAGGCAGCTCGGTAGGATTATAGTTTTCAACCGAGTACTCAATGGTAAGGATCGTTTCATGCTTTCAGACACTACTGCACCTGCAGAGGAGCTTCAGGACAAACTCGCGACGCTCGAGCAGTTGCTTTTGGCATACGGACGCGTCGCCATCGGCTTTTCCGGTGGCGTCGATAGCAGCTTTTTGGCCGCGGTCTGCGCCCGCATTATGCCTGCCAGCACGCTTCTCGTTCACCTCACCACGCCGCTCATCGGCACGCCCGAACA
>CAMQPJ010000222.1 GCA_947003675.1 uncultured Collinsella sp.
GCGGTGACGGGCGTTTCGGGTTCGGGCAAGACGACGTTGGTGCTCGAGACGCTCATCCCGGCACTCAAGGCGCAGGCAGCCAGTGAGCGCCTGCCAAAACATGTGCGTTGGGTCGACGCCGAGGGTATCGCCCGTGCCAACCTGATTGACGCCACGCCCATCGGCGCCAACGTGCGCTCGACGGTAGCGACCTATGCCGACATCCATGATGAGTTGCGTCGCGCCTTCGCCCGTACGCCCGAGGCCAAGGCAGCCGGCTACAAGGCGGGTGCCTTTAGCTACAACACCGGCGCCTTGCGCTGCCCTACGTGCGATGGCACGGGCTCGATATCACTCGACGTGCAGTTTTTGCCCGACGTCGAGATCGTCTGCCCGGCATGTCGCGGCTCACGTTATGCAGACGCGGCTTCGCATATCCATCGCGAGGGCAAGGACGGGAGTCTGCTTACGTTGCCGCAGCTCATGGACATGAGTGTGGACGAGGCCCTCGACGCCACGGTGGGACTCAAGAAGGTTCAGGCGCGCTTGCAGACCTTGCACGACTTGGGCTTGGGCTATCTCACGCTCGGTGAGCCCACGCCGGCGCTCTCGGGCGGCGAGGCACAGCGTCTTAAGCTTGCGAGCGAGATGGGCCGTGTGCAGGACGATGCCGTATTCGTGTTCGACGAACCCACGATTGGCCTGCATCCGCTCGATGTTCAGGTGTTGCTGAGTGTGTTTGACGGCCTCGTTGCCAAGGGCGCCACGGTTATCGTGATCGAACACGATCTCGACCTTATCCGTAACGCCGATTACGTGATCGACATGGGCCCGGGCGGTGGCGACGCGGGCGGGCAAATCGTCTGCGCCGGTACGCCGGGCGACATCGCAGCCTGCTCCGCAAGCATCACTGGCCGCTACCTATAACCGAATGTGACAAAGGGACAGTTCCTTTGTCACATTCCCGGAAAGCCTGCCTGGCGCAGGGCCTCGTAGAGGACGATGGCGGCGCTGTTGGAGAGGTTAAGTGCGCTGATGCGGTAGTCGTCCGGGTTGACGAAGTTGCCGCAGATATCCTGTTGAAGGATGGCCTCGTGGCTGTCCTCGGTATGCCCCAGCGATTCCTCGTGAGCTTCCCAAGCTTCGGCGTTATCGAGTGAGTCGCAATCGCGCAGCATCGGGATGCGCTCGCAACGCTCGGGCGCCGCGGCAAGCAGTGGCTCGGGAATGCCCGAGCTCTCGCTGCCAAAGACCAAGTAGTCGCCATCGCGGTAGGCACTCTGCGCATAGGTGCGGCGTGCCTTTTTGGTCAGCAGATGCAGGCGTTCGTCGGCAGGGGAGAGACCATTGCGTGCAAGGAAATCCTTCCAGCCGGCATAGGTGGTCACGTCCAAGTTTTGCCAGTAGCCCAGGCCGGCGCGACGTACTGTCTTGTCGTCGAGCGAAAAGCCCAGTGGCTCCACCAGATGTAGACGGGCGCCGGTGACCACGCAGGTACGGCCGATATTGCCCGTATTGGCCGGGATTTCGGGCGCATACAGCACAATGTTGAACATGAATCTCCTTGGCTCAGAACGAAAAACCACCACGAAGGGGACAGGCACCTTCGTGGTGGTTTGGCGGTTACGTAGCGGAAAAACCCGCTTGGATAAACCTAGGCGCGGTGCCAGTCGGTCAGGCAGGCATCGAGGGAGGCGATGAGCGCATCCTTGTCCATGTGACGGCCGATGATGCACAGGCTCGTCATGCGGTCGCCCGTCTCGTCGTCCCAAATCTGCATGATCTCGGGGTTCTCGTCGATGATCTTCTGCTTCTCGCCCTCGGGCGCCGAGTCGACAAACAGGCCGTTCTCCATCAGGCGCATCTGGTGGCCGGCCTGCTCGAACATGTAGCACATGTCCGGATCGCCGGTCTGCCACAGCGGGCCCTTGACGCGAATGACCTCGTCGGGCCACTCCTGCTCAACAAAATCGGTGAACTTTTGCAGGTCAAACGGCTTGCGGCGCGAGTACACAAAGGTCTCGATGTCGTACTCGAGCACCTCGGGGTCGTCGTGCTCCTCGGGATGCTCCATGGCCTCGATCCAGGCGGCGGAGTTGTAGGCGCGCATAAAGTCGAAGCGGTCGGTGTCGAGCAGCTCCTCCATGGGGACCTCGCCGTTTTGGGCCTCGACGATCACGGCGTCTTTCTGCAGGCTGCGCACGATGGCCTTAAGCTCGGCGATCTGCTCAGGGCTCACGGTATCGGTCTTGTTGAGGATCAGCGTGGAGCAGAACTCGATCTGCTGGATGAGCAGACTCTCGATGTCGTCCTCGTCGATATCCTCTGCCAGCAGGTCGCGACCGCCGTTGAACTCGTCGTACATGCGGGCGCAGTCGACCACGGCCACGATGTTGTCGAGCGCGAGCTTGGGCTCGCCTCCCACCTTGGCCTCGTCGCAGAAGCTCGAGATGGTGTAGGCGATGGGGATGGGCTCGCAAATGCCCGAGGCCTCGATGATGATGTAATCGAAGTTGCCCGAATCGGCGATGCCCTGCAGCTGGTTGGCAAGGTCGTCCGAAAGCGTGCAGCAGATGCAGCCGTTGGTGAGCGGGATGAGGTCATCGGTCTCGGAAAGGCCGCCGTCGGCGATAAGGCTGGCGTCGACGTTGATCTCGCCGATATCGTTGACGATCACGGCGGCGCGGATGCCGCCGTCGTTAGCGAGGATGTGGTTGAGCAGCGTGGTCTTGCCGGCACCGAGGTATCCGGTAAGCATGATGATCTTCACGGGTTTGTTGGGCATGTGCCCTCCTTTGTTAGACATGGCTTACAGTTGAATCTTATGCCAAACGCCTGCTCTTATACCCACGCGCCGGCAAATAACACAAGCTACTCCCAGGCTCCCCATACATCGGGGCAATAACCGACGGTGGCCTTTTTGCCGTTGCGCACGATGGGCTCGGCTAGAACCTGCTGGTTCTCGAGCAGCTTGTCGAAGCGCTGACTGGGGGTGAGATGCTGAATGAGCGCGAGCGTCTCCTCGTCCTTGGCTTTGGGGTTGAGCAGCTTGTCGATACCGCCGACCGCCTGCATCACGCTCGTGAGCTCGCCCTTGCTCATCTCCTTTTCCTTAAGGTCGATAAACTG
>CAMQPJ010000223.1 GCA_947003675.1 uncultured Collinsella sp.
CGTCGTCGTTATTTCGTTTTCTTGCTGTTGATCAGACACAGTGTTTGCTCAACTTTCTTTTCAAGCCCTGTGATCACATGCTCCCTGCATAAACCTTCAGGGCGGCTAAACAGTCTAGCTCCGTCAAATACCGACGGACATCATTGATCTGTATCGAGATGATTGCGTCATATACGCAGCGTTAGTGTAACACAACCGCAACCACCTGCAACTTAGTCATTGGACGTTCTTAAACGCCCAGTCATCAGGGACACTCTCCCTCAAAAGCGCCTTGAAATGTCGCGCCAGAGGAGTGAAGCCGTGGCATCCGGAATAGCCGCGCCACGTAACGCGCCTATCTACTACGTTTGACCCGCGACCCCTGACCATCCCCTCGATCTTCCTAAAATCGCAAGCCCGCTACCTGCGGTTTTAATATCGCACCTTTAATCATGGTTCGGGGTATGCGACTAAACGTAGTAGATAAGCCCGATTCGTGGCGGACGGTTTCGCATCGCTCCCCCCCGGACAAAAATAATCCGTTTTCCTCCGTCCCCAAGGGGTCGTTTTCAAAACGATAGCGGATTACGGTGCAAGAACGGCACAAGCCAACCATACCCTGCATTTTCAAGAAACAATAAACCGTCTACCTGCGGTTTTAATTTCGCTATTGGCGCCATGGTCGCCAGTTGGCGATTCAGCCCCGTAAACCGGTATAGTTGCGTTTTTGTAGCATTTTCCAACACGCCAAAAAGCCCCGTCAAACGCAAAAAGCCCGACCTCCGCGATGGAGATCGGGCTTTCAAGGCTCAGTTAAACCAAACCTGCGCGGTCAAATGACCCGTAGCTTACATCTGCTCGGGAGCGGAGACACCAACAAGGGTGAGCACCAGGGCGAGCGTCACGCGGACGGCGTCGCAAGCGGCCAGACGGGCGCGCGAAAGCTCGGGGTCGACGGGACGGCCCTCGCTCGGCAGAACCTGGCAGGCAGCGTAGAAGCTGTGGAAGTCGCCGGCGAGTTCCTCGGCAAAGTGCGTCAGACGGAACGGGGCGCGGTCGCGAGCGCAGCTGGCGATGAGGTCGGTGAGCTCGTTGAGCTTGCGCGAAAGGGCGAGCTCGGTCGGGTCGGTCAGCAGCGAGTAATCGACATTCTCACCGATGGCCTTGGCGGCAACGGCCTTCATGCCCATCTCGGCGGCCTGCTCGGCGGTAACGTCAGCGGCGCGACGCAGGATGGAGCACACGCGGGCATGAGCGTACTGCACGTAGTACACCGGGTTGGAGTTGTCGCGCTTCTTAACGGCTTCGATGTCGAAGTCGACCATCTGGTTGGAGCTCTTGGAGATGAGCGTGTAACGAGCGGCGTCGGAGCCAACCTCGTCGACGAGCTCCTGCAGGGTCACCATGGTGCCCTTGCGCTTGGACATACGGACGGGCTTGCCGTTGCGCAGCAGGTTGACGAGCTGGCCCAGCAGAACCTCAAACTTGCCGGGATAGCCAAGAGCGTCGCAGACGCAGCGGACGCGCTCGATGTAGCCGTGGTGGTCGGCGCCCCAGATGTCGATGACGTGGTCGACGCGCTGGAACTTATCCCAGTGATAGGCGACGTCGGAGGCAAAGTAGGTGTACTCGCCGTCGGACTTGATCAACACGCGGTCCTTGTCGTCGCCCAGGTCGGTGGAGCGGAACCACAGGGCGCCGTCCTTGGTGTAGAGGTAGCCCATCTTGTCGAGCTTCTCAAAAGCGCGGTCGACGGCGGAAGTGCCGACAGTCTCGCCCTCGGTGTCCTTCACATACAGCGAGCGCTCGGAGAACCAACGATCGAAGTCGCAATTGACGGCGTGGCAGAGGTCGCGCATGTTGTCGACCATCTTTACGTAGCCGCGCTCGCGGAAGCTCTCCATGCGCTCCTGCGGATCGGCCTCGACCCACTTGTCGCCGTCGGTGCGCCAGAACTCGGCAGCCTCGTCGATGATGTAGTCGCCGCCGTAGGAGTCCTTGCCCAGGGTCTCGGCAAAGTTGTCTTGATACGGATGGGTCTCGGGGTGCTCGTCGTTCTCGTCGGCGACAAAGGCATCGCGGTCGGCGATCAGCAGCTTGTGAGCCTCGTCGATATCCACGCCCTGCTTGGCGATGATGTCGGCAAGCTGCATATAGCGCGTGCTGATGGAGTTGCCGAAGGTGTTCATCTGAGAGCCGTGGTCGTTGATGTAGAACTCACGCTGGATGTCGTAACCGGCGTGGTCCATAACACGGCAGAGGGAGTCGCCCAGCGCGGCCCAGCGGCCATGGCCGATGTGCATGGGGCCGACGGGGTTGGCGGAAACGAACTCGACCTGGGTCTTCAGGCCGCCGCCGACGTTGGACTTAGCGAAGTCCATACCCTTCTCGCGGGCCTCGCCAAAGATGGCGTTCTTGACGGCAACGGAGAGGTAGAAGTTGATGAAGCCAGGGCCGGCGATCTCGACCTTCTCGATCGCGGGATCCTCGGGCATATGGGCAACGACGGCCTCGGCAATCTTGCGCGGGGCGCAGTGGGCCAGCTTGGCGGACTTCAGGGCCATGGTGGAGGTCCACTCGCCATGAGAAGTGTCAGCCGGTCGCTCGATGGCGCAATCGTCAAGTTCAAATGCGGAAAGGTCGCCGGCCTCCTGGGCCGCAGCAAGCGCAGCGCGTACCAGCTCTTCAATCTTCTCGGGCATAGATCCTCCTTGTGTTAAAGCCCCCGAGCTCTTGGTCACTCGTAGGGCAAAAGCCAGAGTTTGTAGCACTCTATCACAAGCGACGGGCACTGTCGTAGGGTAAAGCCAATCGATATTGCATATGCACAAAATTGACTACAGCTTGTATGGAGTCACTCAAAGATGCCAGTCTGCCTGCAGATTATGCAGGCGTTGAAAATGCATAAAGGTGTGAATGAGCTGCGCCTGTTATCGAATACTCTTACCTATCGGAGTTGTGTGCTTTTCCTGCATAAAGTAAGGGTTTACGCACGTCAGCGTGGTATTCTAAACATACGTGAATTCGTATAAGTTGGAGGTAGCATGTTCTCAATCGGTCAACACGTCATTCATCCGGGTCAGGGAGTCTGCACCGTCGTCGGTTTTAGGGACGACAC